>CAKPRX010000146.1 GCA_934183135.1 uncultured Prevotella sp. | reverse complement strand
GGGCAGCACACTGAGTCCCGTGGCCCGCAAGAAGCGCATGATCGAGGTCTTCGGCGACAGCTACACCTGCGGCTATGGCTCAGACTCGCCCAACCAGAAGGAGCATTTTAAGATAGAGACCGAGAACGTGGACCATGCCTACGCCTGCATCATAGCACGCTACTTCGATGCCGACTACGCCATCGAGGCCCACTCGGGCCAGGGTATGGTGCGCAACTACGGCGACAAGAAACAGCGCTCTGACTATCCCATGCTCCTGCGCCACACCAAGTTGTTTGACAACGTCGACTCGGTAGAGTACGACTTCAGCCAGTATCGCCCCGACCTGGTTCTCATCAACCTGGGTACCAACGACTTTTCGCGCGAGGTTACCCCCACTCCCGATCAGTATGTGGGCAACTACGTGAAGATGATCCAGAACTTGCGCAAGCACTACGGCGACGTGCCCGTGCTCTGCGTCATGCCCCACTCGGCCCGCAAGTATCTCCAGGTGTGTTTCCCCATCCTGCGCGAACGTCTCTATAATGACAAGAACGTCTATCTGGCCGAGCCTATGCTCGAAATACTGCGCGACGGCCGCGACTACGGTGCCGACGGACATCCCAACTACCAGGGCCACTGTAAGATAGCCATGAAACTTATCCCCCAGATAAGCAATATCATGGACTGGCAGATGGAAGACCGTCCTGTAAAGTAACCTATACCTGTTATTGATAAGATAATGAGAAAGATAATGATGTTGCTGGCCATGACACTGGCCCTGGGAGCACGGGCCCAGAAGGCCGACTACCGCGTGGTGCCCCTGCCGGCCCACATAGCCCCCGCCAAGGGCGATGCCTACCGGCTCACGGCAGCCACCCGTATCGTATATCAGGGCGGGGCCGACATGGCACGCAACGCCACCTTCCTGGCCGCCTACATCGGCGAGAAGACACACCTTGCCCCCGCCACGGCCACGGCCGACAAGGGCAGCCGGCGCGGCAATATCCTGCTGCAGATAGACCCTAAGGTACGCGGGGCCGAGGGCTACCGCATCGAGGTCACGGGGCGCGGCGTGGTCATAGCCGGCAGCACCCCGCAGGGCGTGTTCTACGGCATACAGACCCTGCGCAAGAGTCTGCCCATACTCGCCGAGGCCGCCGAGGTAACCTTGCCGGCCGCTGTCATTACCGATGCGCCGCGGTTTGGCTACCGGGGTATGCACCTGGACTGCGCCCGCCACTTCTTCACGGTCGACTTCGTCAAGGAGTACATCGACCTGCTGGCCCTGCACAACATGAACCGCTTCCACTGGCATCTTACCGACGACCAGGGCTGGCGCATCGAGATCAAGAAGTATCCCCGCCTTACCCAGGTGGGCGCCTGGCGCACGGGCACTACCGTGGGGCGCAACTCGGACATCGACGACGGGCTGCGCTACGGTGGCTACTACACCCAGGAGCAGATACGCGAGGTGGTGCAGTATGCTGCCGACCGTTACATCACCGTCATCCCCGAGATAGACATGCCCGGCCACATGCTGGCAGCCCTGGCGGCTTATCCTGAGCTGGGCTGCACGGGCGGCCCTTACGAGGTGGGCCACTTCTGGGGTGTCTACCGCGACATCCTCTGC
>CAKPRX010000145.1 GCA_934183135.1 uncultured Prevotella sp. | reverse complement strand
AGGACACCGGTACCGCCATTATCCACGGCGAGAAGGGCCAGCAGGTATGGACTGGCTTCGAGGACGAGGAGGCTCTGAGCCGTGGCGTGTACAATACTTTCACCGAGGACAACCTGCGCTACTCTCAGAACGCTCCGCTCAACATGTACGACGAGGTTAACACCCGCTGTAACCTGCCGGCACAGATAGACATCGAGGCCGTAGAGGGCGAGGAATATCGCTTCGTGATGGTTGCCAAGGGTGGTGGCTCGGCCAACAAGACCTACTTCTACCCCATGACCAAGGCCACCATACAGAACGAGGGCACGCTGCTGCCCTTCCTGGTAGAGAAGATGAAGAGCCTGGGCACCGCCGCCTGTCCGCCTTACCACATCGCCTTTGTCATCGGCGGCACATCGGCCGAGAAGAACCTGCTCACTGTCAAGTTGGCCAGCATCAAGTACTATGACGCGCTGCCCACCACAGGCGACGAGACAGGCCGCGCCTTCCGCGACGTAGACCTGGAGCAGAAGCTGCTGGACGAGGCCCACAAGATAGGCCTGGGTGCCCAGTTTGGCGGCAAGGCCTTTGCCCACGACATCCGCGTAATACGCCTGCCCCGCCATGGCGCCAGCTGCCCCATAGGCATGGGCGTAAGCTGTTCGGCCGACCGCAACATCAAGGCCAAGATTAACCGCGACGGTATCTGGCTGGAAAAGATGGACACCAACCCGTCAGAACTGATACCCGAGGAGTACCGCCGTCCGGGCGAGGGTGCCAAGGGCATCGAGATAGACCTGGACAAGGGCATCGACGCCGTGCGCGCCGAGCTCACCAAGTATCCCGTATCGACCCGCGTAAACCTCAAGGGCACCATCATCGTGGCCCGCGACATAGCCCATGCCAAGCTCAAGGCCCGTCTGGACGCTGGCGAGGACATGCCTCAGTACTTCAAGGATCACCCCATACTGTACGCCGGCCCGGCCAAGACCCCCGAGGGCTACCCCTGCGGCAGCATGGGCCCCACCACGGCCAACCGTATGGATCCCTATGTAGACGAGTTCCAGGACCATGGCGCCAGCCTGGTCATGATAGCCAAGGGCAACCGCACCCAGGTAGTGACCGATGCCTGCAAGAAGCATGGCGGCTTCTACCTCGGCACCATAGGCGGCGTGGCCGCCGTACTCTCGCAGAGCTGCATCAAGAGTATCGAGTGCGTAGAGTATCCGGAGCTGGGCATGGAGGCCATCTGGAAAATCCAGGTCGAGGACTTCCCCGCCTTTATCCTGGTAGACGACAAGGGCAACGACTTCTTCAAGCAGCTCAAGCCCTGGACACCCTGCCAGTGCAAGAAGGACTAAGACCACAGGTCACACTAACTGAAAATAGGAAGAAAGCGCCAAGCGTTTTCTTCCTATTTTCGTTTTACGTGGCCATAACGGGCCGGTTGCTATGGACGGTGGGGCTGCGGGCCACCATGGTTGGCAGCGCCGTGTCTTGCGTGGGCAGACAGGGGGGATGGCTAAGTTGCGGACTGCGTGTATCGTAAAGTTTTTTCCTATAATGTATAAATATACATTTAGGGCGTTTGGTCGCCAGACGAGGGCTCTTCTGCCTTCTATAGTTTGCCTGTACACTCGCCGAGGGGGCAGCGGTGGCGAAAAAGGCAATTTTCTGACACCACGCAAACCACCTTTTTCGTGCTCGCGATGGTCATTAGAATCGTAATGACCATCGCGAGCAAAAAAATGACCATCGCGGCGACCCT
>CAKPRX010000144.1 GCA_934183135.1 uncultured Prevotella sp. | reverse complement strand
ACGCTGTACGCGGTGAACCCCCGATTCGTACTTCAGGGTGCCGTAGACATCTACGCCGCTTACAGCGAAGTCTATCTCCTTGAAACCGCCAACGGCTCCCTCAGACGCGCTGGTTACCGATAGTGTCCACCCCTTGGAGTCGCAGAACTTCTTGTACATCTGGAACAGGTCGCCAGCGAAGAGGGCAGCCTCGTCGCCACCTGTTCCTGCACGTATCTCCATCTGCACGTTCTTGGCATCCTCGGGATCCTTGGGTACCAGGGCTATCTTTATCTCTTCCTCTAATTTGGGCTGCAATGCCTCGTTCTCGGAGAGCTCTTCCCGTGCCATCTCCTTCATGTCTGGGTCGCTCTCGTTGGCCAGTATATCTTTAGCCTCCTTGATGGCGTTCAGACAGTCTATATATTTTTTCCGGGCAGTCATTATGTCGCCCAGGTCTTTGTACTCCTTAGTCAGTTTTACGTACCTTGCCTGGTCGGCTATCACGTTGGGGTCGGTAATCAGTGTCGATACCTCCTCGTAGCGGCTTTCCAGTCCGTCCAGCTTTGCCAGTATATTGTTCTCAGCCATAAATTAATAGTTGAAAGTTCCAAATTCAGAGTGGATGGTAAGGCTCTTGGGGCCATTCTCTATGTGTCCAATAACCTGAGCGTCTATATTGAAGCTCTTGCTAATCGCTATGATCTCGTCGGCCTTGTCAGGAGTTACATATATCTCCATACGGTGTCCCATGTTAAACACCTGGTACATCTCTTTCCACTCTGTGCCCGAGCAGTCGTGTATGGCCTTGAACAGTGGGGGTACGGCAAACATGTTGTCCTTGACTACGCGGCAGTTGTCGCTCACGAAGTGCAGCACCTTGGTCTGTGCGCCGCCCGTACAGTGTACCATGCCGTGAATGTCGCTCCTGTGTCCGTCCAGTATCTTCTTGATGACAGGGGCGTATGTTCGGGTAGGCGACAGCACCATCTTGCCTGCGTTGACGGGTACTCCGTCTACCTTGTCGGTAAGCTGGTACTTGCCACTGTACACCAGTTCATCGGGCACGGCATGATCAAAACTCTCAGGGTATTTCTCAGCCAGGTATTTGGCAAACACGTCGTGGCGCGCGCTGGTCAGCCCGTTGCTGCCCATACCTCCGTTGTATTCCTTCTCGTATGTGGCCTGACCCGTAGAGCTCAGTCCCACGATGACATCGCCTGGTCGTATGTTGGCGTTGTTGATGACGTCGCTCCGTTTCATGCGGCAGGTTACCGTAGAGTCTACGATGATGGTGCGAACCAGGTCGCCCACGTCGGCTGTCTCTCCGCCAGTGGGGTAGATGCCTATTCCCATGTCGCGCATGTCAGCCAGCAGTTCGTCTGTACCATTGATGATGGCCGAGATGACCTCGCCCGGTACCAGCATCTTGTTGCGTCCGATGGTGCTCGATACCAGGATGTTGTCTACTGCTCCCACGCAGAGCAGGTCATCGGTATTCATCACCACGGCATCCTGGGCTATGCCTTTCCATACGCTCAGGTCGCCTGTCTCTTTCCAGTACATGTAGGCCAATGACGATTTGGTTCCTGCGCCATCTGCGTGCATGATGTTGCAGTAGTCAGGGTCACCGCCTAAGATGTCGGGGATAATCTTGCAGAAAGCCTGGGGGAATATACCTTTGTCTATATTCTTGATGGCGTTGTGTACGTCTTCTTTAGCGGCGCTCACACCGCGCATCATATATCTGTTGTCAGTCATGTGTCTTATACCTATTATTATAGTTGTTCTTTTCCGTTCCAAAACTCCCATGAGGCGAAAGCCTGGAGCAACAGCATTTCCAGCCCGTTGGCTGTGGTGGCCCCCTGTTCCTTGCCGCGCTTCAGAAAGAGCGTTTCATCAGGATTGTAAATGAGGTCGTAGAGTAGGGTGTGTATGTCCATGGCATGATAGGGGATGTTGGGACATTCGTCAGTGTGTGGGTACATGCCGATGGGGGTACAGTTAACTATGACATTGTACTCCTTGATGAGTGCTGGGGTGACATCGTCGTATGAGATGGCCCCCTCCTTGTGGTGCCGGCTTACAAACAGCGTCTCCAGTCCCAGTGATTTCAGTCCATAGTGGATGGCCTTGGAAGCGCCACCTGT
>CAKPRX010000143.1 GCA_934183135.1 uncultured Prevotella sp. | reverse complement strand
CGAGGATGGTTTTTAGGGTCGCCGCGATGGTCATTTTTTTGCTCGCGATGGTCATTACGATTCTAATGACCATCGCGGGCACTCGAAAGGTCGTTTTCGGGTAGTCTGAAAATGCCCTTTTCCGACACCGCTGTACCCACGGTGGGCGTGCAGGCAAAACACGGAAGCCCCAAAAGCCCTCGCCAGATGTCTAAACACCGAAAATGTATATTTATACATTTTCAGAAAAAACCTTACAATGCCCGCCAGCGGATTAAAGGTGAAAAGTAAAAGGGCAAAAAAGCGTTTTCACCTTTTTACCCTTTTACCTTTTTACTTTTCCAGCATGGCCAGGTAGTCGTAATGGCTACCCTGGAGCACCAGCGAGCAGTTCAGCCCTTCCTGGGCGGCCGCCGTGCTGAGGAGCTGATAGTCGGCATAGAGCCAGTCGAACGGCTGGCCCACCACCCGGCCATAAACCATCTGATAGTCGACCTCGCCATAGTAGGCGCCGTTCAGATTGACGTCCATACTGCCGTCCTCGTTCTCGTAGATGTACCGCAGGTCCGACGAGTCGATGAGCACCCGTCCGCCCGCATTTAGCAGTTGGCGCAGACGGGCCATCAGCAGCGGCAACCGGGCCGCCCGCCCGGCTATGCCCGTGCCGTTCATCAGCATGAGTATGGTATCGTAGCTCGCGGCGAGGGCCGGGTCAAACAGGTTGGCACACGCCACATGGGCCACGCCCCTGAGCCTCATGGCCTCGCAGCTCAGCGGCGATATGTCTATGGCCGTCACCTCTGTCCCCTGCTGCTGGAGCGCCAGGGCATGGCACCCGGCGCCAGCCCCCACGTCGAGTACCCGTCCGTAGGCCATCTGCAGGGCACGGCGCTCTATGGGCGGCATGCCGGCAACGGTGCGGAAGAGGTGGGGCACGGGCATCTCGTCGTCGTCAAACATAGACGACTTCACCCAGAGTCTGCCCGCCCGGCCCGTGGTCTGATAGTCCATGATGGCAGCCCCCATGGGGTCGTGGGCAGGGGTCAGCACATGTGTGTCTATATACATTATTATATATAGGGATAAGTGTCGGCCGTGGGGCCCATGCCTACAGGATGCGGCCCACCAGCTTGAGGCTGAGCATGGGGTACACGGTTACCTTGCTGAGCACCTTGACCACGGCGCCAGCATCGCTGTCGGTGGTAGTCTTGTCCAGCTTGTTGTCGCGAAGCCACACCTCGGGCTCGCCCCACAGCTGCACACCCATATTGAAGTTGACGGCAAAGCGGTGCTTGGCCGGCACGGGACGGCCAAAGCCCAGCCCGACGTAGGGACGGAACGATGCCACCCTGAGGGTAGCATCTACATTGCCCCTGTCATCGGGGGTGAGGAAGAAGTCGCCCAGGTCCAGTCCCACCATGTTCTCGTGGGTAGTAGGATTGGCGATGCCCTGTGCTATGAGCCTCTGGTTAATGTCATTGACAGCCCGCAGCGACCCGTCGACAGCATTGTGTACGGTAACTATCTTGGAACTGCCGAAGAAAGCGCCCACGGTCAGATGGAAGGCACTCGACTTAAACGGGAACACGTCAAACAGCAGATGGCCCGTGGTGAGCGACGGCTTGCCCTCTATCTCTATCTCCGAGGGAATGTCGCGCAGCATCTCCGAGGGCACCTGCGTGCCGCTCACATCGATGTCCAGGTCGGTCTTGACCTTGATATTGGGAAAAACGTTGACGCCACCGCGCACGGCTACATAAGGGGTTATCGGGGCGGCCACTTCCAAGGTCACGCCAGGGGTTCCTACGCCCACGCCTACGCTTACATGATCAAAAACTCCGAGATCGTCAGCACTCTTTACCTGTGCCGTAATGCGCCCGACGCTCAGCAGAGCCATCGCAACAAGCAGCATCGTTTTCTTCATAATCGTTACTGTAAAATTGGTTAATAAAATTATTGTAATTGCAAATTTAATTAAAAATATCAATCAACCAAACGATTACGGCAAATATTTGTAAAAAAATATATATAGCCAACGGTTGCCCGTAGGCCACAGGCCCACTCCGGGCGGCTGCCATGCGCCACCAGGGGGGCCAACGGTTGCCCGTAGGCCACAGCCTCCTGCCTGGCGGTCGCCATCACGCCCTCCCTACAACGGCAGGGGCCAGCCCAGGCAG
>CAKPRX010000142.1 GCA_934183135.1 uncultured Prevotella sp. | reverse complement strand
ACTGGTAGAACTCTCTGTAGCGTCCCTTCTGCGGACGGTCGGCCCGCCATACGGGCTGTATCTGGTAGCGCTTGAAGGGCAGCTGCAGCTCATCGCGGTGCATCACCACATAACGGGCAAAGGGCACGGTGAGGTCATAGCGCAAGCCCTTCTCGCAGAGCTTGGCGGCCAGATGCAGACTGTTGCGCCCGGAGAGCTCCTCATCGCTGATTTTGCTGAGATAGTCGCCCGAGTTGAGTACCTTGAAGAGCAGCTTGTCGCCCTCCTCGCCATACTTGCCCATCAGGGTTTGCAGGGTCTCCATCGCGGGCGTCTCTATCTGCTGAAATCCGTACAGCGCGTACACTTGCCGAATGGTATCGAATATGTAGTTGCGCTTAGCCATTTCCATGGGACCGAAATCGCGTGTCCCCTTGGGTATAGAAGGTTTCTGTGCCATTATTTCGTTCTAACTATAGTCTGTTCGCGGTCTGGGCCAATAGAGATAATCTTGATAGGAGTCTCGAGGAAGTCCTCCAGGAACTTGATGTAGTTGCTGAAAGCCTCGGGGAACTGGTCCTCGCTGGTAAACTTGGTCATGTCGGTCTTCCAGCCCGGCATCTCTCGGTACACGGGGGTCACATCGTCTATCTCATAGGGGAAGTCGGTGGTCTCCGTGCCGTCCTTGAGCCGATAGGCCACACAGGCCTTGATGGTGTCAAACCCGTCTAACACGTCGCTCTTCATCATTATCAGCTCGGTAACGCCGTTGACCATCACCGAGTAGCGCAGCTGTACCAGGTCTATCCATCCACAGCGGCGCTCGCGGCCGGTAACAGCGCCATACTCGTGGCCTATGCTGCGTATGGTGTCGCCCGTGGCGTCAAAGAGCTCAGTGGGGAAAGGCCCGCTGCCCACACGGGTGCAGTAAGCCTTCATGATACCGTACACGTTGCCTATCCGGTTGGGGCCGATGCCCAGGCCCGTGCAGGCGCCGGCGCAGATGGTGTTAGAAGAGGTAACAAAGGGGTAGCTGCCGAAGTCTACATCGAGCATGGTGCCCTGGGCGCCCTCGCAGAGGATGCTCTTGCCCTCGCGCAGGATGCGGTTTACCTCGATCTCGCTGTCTACCAGGTGGAACTGGCGGATGTACTCGATGCCCTCCATCCACTTCTGCTCCACCTCGGCCAGTCCCTCGAAGTCAGTCCAGCCCATGGCGGCCAGCTGCTTCATGTGGCGCTCCTTGTGGGCGGCATACTTGGCCTCAAAGTTGTCCAGAATATCGCCCACGCGCAGTCCGTTGCGCGAGACCTTGTCCGTATAAGTAGGGCCGATACCCTTGCCGGTGGTGCCCACCTTGGCCTTGCCCTTGGCAGCCTCGTTGGCCCGGTCCAGGATGCGGTGTGTAGGCATGATAAGGTGGGCCTTCTTAGAGATATGCAGCCGTTCCTTCAGATTATGGCCGGTCGCCTCCAGACTCTTGGCTTCTTCCATAAACAGGTCGGGGGCCAGCACCACGCCATTGCCTATGATATTGACCTTGCCGCCCTGGAATATACCCGACGGGATAGACCTCAGGACATATTTCTGGCCTTCAAACTCCAGCGTATGGCCAGCATTGGGGCCACCCTGGAAACGAGCTATCACATCATAGTGGGGAGTAAGCACATCCACTACCTTTCCTTTACCCTCATCGCCCCATTGGAGACCCAACAAGACGTCGACTTTTCCTGTATTCATGCTTATTTAATCTTTTTGAGTTTTCTCTTTTTCCATCTTGCTTCTCATGCGTGTCGCCTTGGCTATACACGAGCTGCATATTCCATATATATATAATGTATATCCGTCCCTGCGAAAGCGCTTGAGGTGCAGCCCGTCGATGGCGCGCTGCACTTCAGGGGCCTCTATCTCTGTTATTTTCCCGCAGACGGTACAGCGCTGATGCACATGGCTGTCACGGTTGAACGCCACCTCATAGTGGGCCCCGTCGGCCATGTGATGGCAGATGACGAGACGCAGTTCGGCAAAAAGGCGGATTGAGTTGTAGAGCGTGGCACGGCAAACACGGAAGTTGCGCTTGCGAAGCACCTCATCGAGTTCTTTCAAGGTGAAGTGGCCAGGCATGCTATAAACGGCATCAAGTACAGAGTAGCGCTCGGGGGTCTTGCGATGATTGTACATCTCAAGATAATTGTCCAATATGTCTCTTGCTCTCTTCTTGATGTTATCCATCGTCTGGCAATCATTGTGATTTGGTACCACAAAGTTACACTTTTTTAT
>CAKPRX010000141.1 GCA_934183135.1 uncultured Prevotella sp. | reverse complement strand
CATCACCATCCCCCAGCTCATTGACGTGATGGCGGGCCTTGTCTTCTCTTTCGTCGTCGGCCTCTGTATCGCCCACGGCAACATGCCCACCCTGCGCGGCCTCTTCGCCGACTTCCGTCAGGTCATCTCCGACACTATCTCGCGGGCTATCATTCCCCTGTTGCCGGTCTATATCTTCGGAATATTCCTCGGCATGACCCATACGGGCCAAGTCTATCACATCCTGGCAGTCTTTGCCAGCATCATCGTGGTCATCTTCGTGCTGCACATCTTCATCCTGCTCTACGAGTTTGCTGCGGCGGGAGCCGTGGCCCGCAGGAATCCGTTCCGGCTGCTCGCCAACATGCTGCCAGCCTACTTTACGGCCTTGGGAACCTCCTCGTCGGCCGCTACTATACCTGTTACCCTGCGCCAGACCGAGCGCAACGGCGTGAGCGATGGCGTGGCCGGTTTTACCATCCCCCTTTGCGCCACCATTCACATGTCAGGGTCCATGATGAAGATAACATCGTGCGCCCTGGCCATCTGCCTGATGGAGGGTTTGCCACACTCACCGCTGCTCTTTGTCAACTTTGTACTTATGCTGGGCATTATGATGGTTGCCGCGCCGGGCGTTCCCGGCGGAGCGGTCATGGCCGCCTTGGCCCCGCTGGCCACCATCCTTGGGTTCGACGACGAGCAGCAGGCGCTCATCATCGCCCTGTATATCGCCATGGACTCCTTTGGTACCGCCTGTAACGTTACCGGCGACGGAGCCATTGCCGTGGTGGTCAACCGCCTGTTCAGTCGTCACAGGCACTGATTACCTCGTCCAGCGTGTGGGCCACGGCGATGTAGTCGTGCCATGAACCGCGGACAAACCCACGTTGCTGCATGTCGTCGAGCAGGTCTATGAGTTTCTGCCAGAACCCCTTGAGGTTGTACAGCACCACGCGCTTGTGGTGGTAGCCTATGGTGTGGGCGGCCACCACGGTGAATATCTCGTCCAGGGTACCCACGCCGCCAGGCAGGGCTATCATCACGTCGCTCTGGGCCACCATCAGGTCCTTGCGGTCGCTCAGGTTGTCGCAGGGTATCTCTACGTCCAGGTCGGCAAACTTCTTTCCGCCCCGTTCTACCAGCGACGGCACTACCCCTATCACTCGCCCGCCGTGTGCCCGTACCGACTGGCCGATGCACTGCATCAGTCCGATGTTGCATCCGCCGAATACTAATGTGTGATGGTGGGTGGCCATCCATGCGCCCAGTTCCTCGGTGGCGGCGAAGAAGTCGGGGTCGATGTTGCTGTTGGCCGAACAGAATACTCCTATTTTCATTTTTCCTTTAGTTGATGTGTTTGTTATTCTTTTTACCCTGGCAAAGATAGTGCAAGCCGAGAGAAATACAAAACAAATTCATGTGTTTTTATTTCCGAGGCGTCGGCTATCTTCACGGCATGGCCGTAAAGATAGTGCAAGCCGAGAGAAATACAAAACAAATTCATGTGTTTTTATTTCCGAGGTGTCGCCTGTCTTCACGGCGCTAACCAGAAGAACGGCGCCAAGTTACAGGCGATGGCTTCCACTCACCGTCAAGCCATAGGCGAGTGTCGTAGGGGGTTATTAGAGCGAAAAAGCCCCATTTCATCGTTGTTATCCCTACCTTGTCAAGGATGTCGACAAGAGCCGTAATGGCTCCCCGTATAGCGATAGATGGTCGCGAAAAAATAAAAAAGCGGCCTAAAACCTGCTGTTTCTCAGTCTTTTTTCGTAATTTTGCAGGCCGTAAGCTGCAGGGAGGGCCTTACGGCAACTACCACGACGCTCTTTAGTACCGCCCTTGCAGCCAGTTTTGCGGCAGCAGGCCAGGGGCCTGCGATTTTTGTGAGCAAACGAAGGCACACATGCACCCTGTTAATGGCTGGGAGGGTGACCGCGCCTTCCTTATTATATTCACTACATTAACAAGGTAAACTACATTGAAGACATTTGAAGAATTGGGCGTGAGCGAGGACATTCGCCGCGCCATCGAAGAACTGGGCTTTGAGCATCCGATGCCAGTCCAGGAAGAGGTGATACCCTATCTGCTGGGCAACAAGAACGACGTGATAGCCCTGGCGCAGACCGGAACCGGCAAGACGGCTGCCTACGGACTGCCCCTGCTCCAGAAGACCGACGCCGAGCGCAAGGACACGCAGGCCATCATCCTCAGTCCCACGCGCGAACTCTGCCTGCAGATAGCCGACGACCTTAACAGTTTTGCCAAGTACATCCAGGGCATGCACATAGC
>CAKPRX010000140.1 GCA_934183135.1 uncultured Prevotella sp. | reverse complement strand
AGTCAAAGGAGGCATAGCCCTTGCTGATAGACTTGAGCTTGTCGTAGAAGTCTATCACTATCTCGCCCAGGGGCAGCATAAAGTGCAGCTCCACACGGTTGCCGCTCACGTACTCCTGGTTGATAAGCTCGCCGCGCTTGTCCAGGCAGAGCTTCATGATAGGGCCTATGTAGTTGGCGTCAGTAATAATAGTGGCGCGGATGTAAGGTTCCTCGATATGTTCTATCTGGGTCTGCTCAGGCAGCCCCGAGGGATTGTGTACCTCCTTGGCGTTGCCGTGCTTGTCGTACACCATGTACGACACGTTGGGCACGGTGGTGATGACGTCCATGTTGAACTCGCGGTCCAGGCGCTCCTGGACTATCTCCATGTGCAGCAGCCCCAGGAAGCCGCATCGGAAACCAAAGCCGAGGGCTACCGACGACTCGGGCATAAACGTGAGCGAGGCATCGTTGAGCTGCAGCTTCTCCAATGAGGTGCGCAGGTTCTCATACTCGGACGGGTCTATGGGGTAGACACCGGCGAAGACCATCGGCTTGACCTCCTGAAATCCGGCGATGGCCTCGGCACATGGCGCGTCTACATGGGTGATGGTATCGCCCACCTTGACCTCCTTGGCGTTCTTGATGCCGCTGATGATGTAGCCCACCTCGCCCGTAGAGAGCTCGGTGGTGGGTATCATGTCCATCTTGAGCACACCCACCTCGTCGGCGGTGTACTCCATGCCCGTGTTGAAGAACTTCACCTTGTCTCCTTTGCGTATCACCCCGTTCTCTACCTTGCAGAGGGTGATGATGCCGCGAAACGAGTTGAAGAGCGAGTCGAAGATGAGTGCCTGCAGCGGGGCCTTGGCGTCGCCCGTGGGTGCGGGGATACGCTTTACCACAGCCTCGAGTATCTCGTCGACGCCCTCGCCCGTCTTGCCCGACGCGCGGATGATGTCCGTACGGTCGCAGCCTATCAGGTCCACTATCTCGTCCTCTACCTCGTCGGGCATGGCACTGGGCATGTCTATCTTGTTGATGACGGGTATTATCTCCAGGTCATGGTCTATGGCCATGTACAGGTTGGAGATGGTCTGGGCCTGCACGCCCTGCGTGGCGTCGACCACCAGCAGCGCGCCCTCGCACGCGGCGATGCTGCGCGACACCTCGTACGAGAAGTCTACGTGTCCCGGAGTGTCTATGAGGTTCAGTATATATTTCTCGCCACCCGTCTGATACTCCATCTGTATGGCGTGGCTCTTAATGGTTATTCCGCGCTCGCGCTCCAGGTCCATGTTGTCCAGCATCTGGCCCTCGGTTATCTGAATGGTCTTCGTACGCTCCAGCAAGCGGTCTGCCAGCGTAGACTTTCCATGGTCTATGTGTGCAATGATACAGAAATTTCTGATATGTTCCATCGGATTTTTCGTTTATGAGTATCGCCCGGATGATTACCATCGCCAGCAGCGCAGAAACGGCTGTCCTGGCAAGCGCCCGGTGCGCATCTATTTTTTGCAAAGTTACTGAAAATCGTGCAGATAACGGCACGCGCGGCAGAATATTTTGTCCACAGCCCGCACGGAGCCACAATCTTATTTGCAAAGATGATGGGATTTTGGCTAATATTTGTACCTTTGCAAAACAGAGAGACAAGATTATTCATTGTATGAGAGCATTTACACTTTTCGCCGTCGCGGCCCTGGCGCTTACAGCCTGCCACGAGAGTATAGAAGACAAGGCCGAGCGCGAGGCCCGCGAATATACGGAGCGCTACTGCCCCACCCCGGTCAACAACTGTGTACGAACCGACAGCGTGGCGTTCGACAAGGCTACCCACGTGTATTCCTACTACTGTACCTTTACCGACAAGATGGACGACAAGGTACTCGTAGACCAGCACCGCAAGGACATACACACCCAGCTCACGCAGGCCATACGCGAGTCGACCAGCCTGAAGGCCTACAAGGAGGCCGGCTTCGTCTTCGCCTATGTATGCCGCTCGCAGCAACACCCCTCGGTAGTACTCTATACCGACAAGTTCGGCCCCAAGGACTACCGCTAACCCACCCCTATACCTTATTATATATATAGGAGCTACCTATATAGACAAAGCTGGCACCGGATTATCCGGTGCCAGCTTTGTCTATATAGCCCATTACATCAGAGGCCCATCTGCTCCAAGGCCGTAGCCAGCTGGTCAGGACAGCTGGTAGGCTTGTTGCCACAGCGTATACCCTGGAGACGCGCTTTGACGTCGGCGGCCTTCATGCCCTTGATGAGGGCACAGATGCCCTGCAGGTTGCCATGGCATCCGCCCAGGAAACGGACATCCTGGACGTAGCCGCTGTCATCCACGTCGATGTCGATGACCTTGCTGCAAGTACCCTGAGTAGTGTATGTATAATGTTTCATGCCCATCTTAGTCCTCGGCAGGCTTCATGTTGGTATAGACGTTCTGAACGTCATCGAACTCCTCCAGTTTCTCGACCATCTTGTCAATAGTCTCGCGCTGTTCAGGCGTTACGTCTTTCAGATCGTTAGGAATACGGGTAAACTCAGCACTCGTTATCTCGTAGCCGTTCTGCTCCAGATAGTGCTGGATATCGCCAAAGCTCTTGGGGTCGCCATAGATGGTTACCTCGCCCTCTTCCTCGTCTACGTCGTACTCATCGTCTACCCCGAAGTCAATAAGTTCGAGTATAAGGTCGTCCATGCTCATGCCGTCTTTCATCTTAAAGGTGAAAACGGCCTTGTGGTCGAACAGGAAGCTCAGGGAGCCCTG
>CAKPRX010000139.1 GCA_934183135.1 uncultured Prevotella sp. | reverse complement strand
CGCGATGGTCATTAGAATCGTAATGACCATCGCGAGCAAAAAAATGACCATCGCGGCGACCCTAAAAACCATCCTCGCCAGAGCCGAAAATAGCGGCGAAAAAGGCGCCAAATGTCCCCATTTTGTAAAAGGTTGTTACTTTTGCGCCCCTCGCAATGCCCCAAAACAGCCCCGATGGCCCCGAAAATCGTTCTGGTTTGTCGAAATTTTCCGGAAATTACGCCCCGTAAAGCGGGTGTTACGACTGTATATTTATACATTATTGCCTCGTGTTTTGCATAAATATACAGTCGTGTGTAAAGGCTTTTTACTGTTTCTGCCATGGCCATGACAGCGGTGGGGGCGAAAAAAAAATCGCAGCCTGATAGCGATACGGAGCTATCAGACTGCGAGGTAATATTGTTTGTCTGTGTGCCGTTTACTCAGCGGTATCGGCAGACTGCTTGCAGGTATCTTCGGACTGCCCCTCGATATTAAAGGTCAGTTCGGCTTTGTCGGCAGCCTTGTCAACGAGGATAGTGCTGCCTGGTGAAAGGCTCTCGTTGAGCAGCAGTTCGGAGAGGCCGTCCTCGATGTAGTTCTGGATGGCCCGCTTGAGTGGGCGGGCACCAAACTGGACATCGTAGCCCTTAGTGGCGACAAACTCCTTGGCCGCATCGCTCAGCCGTAGCCCATAGCCCATGGCCTGTACCCGGTCTGTGAGTCCCCGCAGCTCGATATCGATAATCTGCTTCAATGCGTTCAGGTCCAGCTGGTCAAAAGTGATAATCTCATCCAGCCGGTTCAAGAACTCTGGGGCAAACTGCTGGCTCAGACTCTTCTGTATAATGCCGCGGGCATACTCCTTGTCGCCCTCGTCCAGGGTGGTGCCCAGTGCTCCGCTGGCCGCGAAACCTATGCCACGCCCAAACTCCTTGAGCTGCCGGGTTCCTGCGTTGGATGTCATAATAATGACGGTATTGCGGAAGTCTACCAGGCGCCCGTTCCCGTCC
This sequence comes from uncultured Prevotella sp., assembly GCA_934183135.1. Lineage (GTDB taxonomy): Bacteria > Bacteroidota > Bacteroidia > Bacteroidales > Bacteroidaceae > Prevotella. The sequence goes on along the minus strand of CAKPRX010000139.1, from coordinate 1,790 downwards.
GTCAGACGCCCCTCGTCCAGTACCTGCAACAGCATATTAAACACGTTGGGGTGCGCTTTCTCTATCTCGTCGAGCAAGACTATCGAGTACGGATGGCGCCGAACACGCTCGGTGAGCTGTCCGCCCTCCTCGTAACCTACATATCCCGGAGGGGCACCTACCAGCCGCGAGGTGTTGAAACTCTCAGAGTACTCGCTCATGTCTACACGTATCAAGGCATCGGCCGAGCCAAACATGTGCTGGGCTAACTTCTTGGCCAAGTGGGTCTTTCCTACGCCCGTAGGACCCAAGAACATGAAGACACCGATGGGATGATTGGGGTCTTTCAGTCCCACGCGGTTGCGCATAATGGCCTTGGCCACCTTGTCTATAGCCCTGTCCTGGGCGATGACCGACTGCTTCAGGACGGTACCCAGCTGGCGTAGCCTTACATTCTCGCCCTCGGCAATGCGCTGTACGGGAATACCCGTCATAGTGGCCACCACATTGGCAACATCGTGCTCGGTTACCGTTTCGCGCTGCTCGCTCTCACCGTTGGTCCACTGCCGCTGCATGGCCTCCAACTCGGCCTCCAGCGAGGTCTGCCTGTCGCGGAAACTGGCTGCCAGCTCAAAATTCTGGTTGCGCACGGCGCTCTGTTTCTTCTCCTTGACATCTGCTATCTCCTTCTCCTTGGCAACTATCTCCGGGGGCACTGTGGCGTGGGCCAAGTGTACCCGCGAGCCCACCTCGTCCAAGGCGTCGATGGCCTTGTCGGGGAAGGAGCGGTCGTTGACATATCTGTCGGAAAGTTTGACACACGCCTCTAAGGCCCCCTCTGTGTAGGTAACATGATGGTGCTCCTCGTAGCGCTGTTTTATGTTGTTAAGTATCTGCAGGGTTTCGGCCGCAGTGGTCGGCTCGACCAGAACCTTTTGGAACCGGCGCTCCAGGGCTCCGTCCTTCTCGATAGAGTTGCGGTACTCGTCGAGCGTGGTGGCCCCGATACACTGGATGATGCCCCGGGCCAGGGCCGGCTTCATCATGTTGGCCGCATCCATGCTGCCCGGCGTGCTGCCCGCCCCTATCAGCGTATGGATCTCGTCTATGAAGACGATAATGTCCTCATTCTGCTCCAGCTCTTTGAGCAGGGCGCGCACGCGCTCCTCAAACTGGCCGCGGTACTTGGTTCCGGCTACCATGGCTGCCATGTCCAGGTTGACCAAGCGCTTGTTGAACAGTACGGGCGATGTCTTGTGCTGCACTATCATCTGCGCCAGTCCCTCGACGATGGCACTCTTGCCCACACCGGGGTCACCTATTAATATGGGGTTGTTCTTCTTACGACGGCAGAGAATCTCGGTAACCCGCATGATTTCCTTCTCGCGGCCCACCACAGGGTCCAGTTTGCCTTCGGCAGCCGCCTTGGTCAGGTCGGTGGCAAAGTTGTCAAGCACGGGCGTACCTCCCTTTTTCTGGCTGGTCTGGGTGGCCGACTGGCGCTGGCCATTGTCGGCCCCCTCATACTCGGGAGTCTCGGTGTCGTCGTCCGAGGCAAAAATTCCGTTAGTGGGCACATCGCTGGTTTTCTGCTGCATGTAGCTCTTCATATCCTCGTAGTGAATGTCGTTGCGCAGCAGTATCTCCTTGGCCTTAGTATCGGCCGGGGCGTGTAGCAGGGCGAGCACAAGGTGGGGCACGACGACGGTCTGGGTATGCTGCAGGCGTGCCTCCCGCACGGCCAGTTTCAGGATGTTGCTGGCTTTTTCGTCGAGAGCCAACTCGGAGGGTGACATAGCCCCCTCTGTGCC
>CAKPRX010000138.1 GCA_934183135.1 uncultured Prevotella sp. | reverse complement strand
GGTAATGCCTGCCGAGGGGCCGTCCTTGGGTACCGCCCCTTCCGGTACATGGATGTGTATGTTGTACTGGTCGAAAATACGGTAGTCTATGTTGAGCCTGTCGGCATGAGCCTTGACGTACTCTAATGCTATAACGGCGCTCTCCTTCATTACGTCGCCAAGGTTGCCCGTGAGGGTGAGCTTGCCGGCACGGCCCTTGCTCAGCGAGGTCTCGATAAACAGTATCTCGCCGCCCACGCTGGTCCAGGCCAGGCCGGTAACCACGCCGGCATAGTCATTGCCCTGGTAGATGTCGCGATAGAAAGGCGGCTTGCCCAGGAGGCCCTCCAGGTCCTTGGGCGTAATTTTCTTCAAGGGCAACGTGGCGTCCTTGGCCATCTGATAGGCCATCTTACGAAGTGCCTTGTTAATCTGTTTCTCCAGCTGGCGGACACCACTCTCGCGCGTGTACCTTTCTATAATGGTCTCCAGGGCCGCCTTGGTAAAGGTGGGTTTCTCGCCGACGGCAGTAAATCCGTTGTTCTCTAACTCGCGTGGCACCAGGTGGCGCTTGGCTATCTCTATCTTCTCCTCGGTGATGTAGCCGCTTACCTCTATAATCTCCATACGGTCAAGCAGCGGACGGGGAATGGTGTTGAGCTCGTTGGCAGTGGCTATGAACATGGCCTTGGATAGGTCGTAGTCTACGTCGAGGTAGTTGTCGTGGAAGGCATTGTTCTGCTCGGGGTCGAGCACCTCGAGAAGGGCCGAGGAGGGGTCGCCGTTGAGCGTGTTCTGTGTTATCTTGTCTATCTCGTCAAGGATAAACACGGGATTGGAAGAGCCGGCTTTCTGGATGCCCTTGATGATGCGGCCGGGCATGGCTCCGATATAGGTACGCCGGTGGCCGCGTATCTCGGACTCGTCATGGAGGCCGCCCAGGGACATGCGCACATACTTGCGGCGCAGGGCGGCGGCGATGCTCTTGCCCAGGCTGGTCTTGCCCACTCCGGGAGGGCCGTAAAGACAGATGATGGGCGACTTGAGGTCGCCACGGAGCTTGAGGACAGATATGTATTCGAGGATGCGCTCCTTGACCTTCTCCATGCCATAGTGGTCGTGGTCCAGTATGCGGCGGGCTCGTTTCAGGTCCAGGTCGTCCTGGGTGTACTCGCCCCATGGAAGCGACACGTAAGTCTGCAGGTAATTGAGCTGGACACTATAGTCGGGGCTCTGGGGGTTGAGCGTATCGAGTTTCTCGAGTTCACGGTCAAAAATCTTGGCCACCTCGGGTGTCCACTTCTTCGTGGCAGCCTTCTCGGCCAGCTCTTTCTTCTCGGGCGAGCCCTCGCCGCGTCCCAGTTCCTCCTTGATGTTCTTAATCTGCTGCTGCAGGAAGTATTCGCGCTGCTGCTCGTCCAGCTCCTCGCGCGTTTTCATCCTAATCTGCGTTCGCAGCTGCAAGAACTGCAGCTCGCGGTTGAGCAGTCTTAACATGTTGAGTGCGCGGTCCATCACGTTGGTGTCCTGGAGCAGTGCCATCTTGTCCTTGACGGCAAAGGGGAGCGTGGTGCAGAGGAAGTTGAGGTTGACGACAGGGTTCTTGATGTTGTCGATAGAGAACACCATCTCGTCGGCCAAGTCCTCGTTCTTATGGATAAACTCCTTGGAGGCAGCCACCAGGTCGGCCATGGCCGTGTTGAACGCCTTGTCATTGGGGGCCGGCATTATCTCGGGCCGCTCGGACACCTGGCCGCAGAGATAGGGGCGGGCCTTGGTAAGATGGTCCAGGTGGCAGCGGCCGAGCATCTGGAAAATGGCGGTGCTGTTCTCGCTGCCGGGCAGGTCTATACGGCGTACCAGCTTGGCATAACAGCCATACTTGTACAGGTCGGCCTCCTTGGGGTGCTCTACCTCGGGCGATACCTGGGCGAAGATGGCTATCTGCTGCCCGGGGTGTCTCTCCAGGTAGCTGAGCAGCTTGACGCTCTGCTCGCGGCCCACCAGGATAGGTGAGATGACCGCGGGAAACATCACCATGTTGCGCGTGGCCAAAATGGGCACCTCGCCCTCGGGGCTGTTGCCGTATAGGGTGCTGATGTCGCCATCGTACTCTGCTATCATCTGTATGGATGCTTTAGTTCTATCTTCCATTATCTTTCCAATCGTTATAAGACACAAAAAATGGCCCCTTTCACGGCTGGGCGGCTTGCCCTGAAGGCCGAATGGGCGCAATCAACTGCAAAGGTACTCATTTTTATCCAATTACTGTGGGCTCGCTGCCAGTTATTTTATATAAATAGGGTGAAAACAGGGTGTTTATAGCGTTGTAGGAGTAACGCCCATGGTTACTTTTATATAAAACAGGCTGTGCCTCGGCCGTCTGAGCAGGCTCATGGCACTCGGCTTGCTCTGTTTTGGCGCCTACGGTGCGCAGGTAGCTTGATGGCTATGTAGGCAGGGGCGTTGCCCTGTGTTCTATGCCGGCGCGCTTTCAGCATGCGTGGCTCACATGGGCATGAGGCCGTGGGCACCATGTGAAAAGCCGTAGACGCCATCGCTGTTATGACTATGGTGAAAACTGCGAAAAACCTTTACACGCGACTGTATATTTATGCAAAACGAGAGGCAATAATGTATAAATATACAGTCGTAATGGCTGTTTTCCGGGGCATTAATTCCTGATTATTTCAACGAACCGGGACGATTTTCGAGGCCTTCGGGGGTTTTTCGGGCACCGCGAGGGCTGCAAAAGTAACAACTTTTTACAAAATGGTGGCGTTTTGCGGCTTTCTCGCTCCTGTTTGCGGCTCTCACGGGAACGGTTTTTAGGGTCGCCGCGATGGTCATTTTTTTGCTCGCGATGGTCATTACGATTCTAATGACCATCGCGAGCAAAAAA
>CAKPRX010000137.1 GCA_934183135.1 uncultured Prevotella sp. | reverse complement strand
AAAACCGTCATTTTTTCGCTCGCGATGGTCATTAGAATCGTAATGACCATCGCGAGCACCAAAATGACCATCGCGGCAACTCTGAAAATAGTTCTCGAAAGAGCCAGAAACAGGGGCAAAAAAGGCACTTTATTCCCCCGTTTTGTAAAAGGTTGTTACTTTTACAGTCCTCACGATGGCCCGAAACGGGCCCGATGGGCCCAAAAATCGTCCTGGACTGTTGAAAAATTCCGGAATTTAAGCCCTGAAAAATGGGCATTACGACTGTATATTTATACATTATCGGCTCAAGTTTTGCATAAATATACAGTCGCGTGTAAAGGTTTTTCCATGACTCACGCCGTGGCCATGGCAACGATGGAGCCCGCGGCATTTCATGGAAGAGCACACCGGTGCCCACCGCGAATATCAGCCGTCACCTTATCGGCTCCCTCAGACAGGCGCATGGGTTGGGTCGTCGTCAAAGAGGTCGTCGACAGCCGTCACCTCATCGCTGTCAAACCATGTATTCAACTTGGCCTTAGCCTTGGTCTTCACCTCTTCTGACACATCGCCCCACACCTTGTGCAGCACGTAGAGCAGTACGGCCAGGTCGTCGCCCAGTCCGGCTATGGGGATGGCATCGGGCACCACATCGAGGGGCGATATAAGATAGCCCAGGGCCCCGATGATGATGGCCTTGTCCCTGACCGACACCCTGTCGCTCTCTAAGGTGTAGTAGAGTATCAGCGCCACATATACCAGCTTGGCTCCGGCCCGTTTGGCCACACGCCTTATCTTCTCGACAAATCCGCTGGTAGAGAACTTGTCCTTGTACTTCATAAAATCAGGCAATTCGATATTAGCCATAGTCTATAGGGTTTTACAGTTGTACACGAGCCCACCGTCTACGCCGGCCCCCGTACTGGTGGGAATAATAAAAAATGAAAAGCAGACTCCTGATAAGCCGGGTTCTGTATCCCCCTACGGGGAGCCCTGTCATTTATCTACTCTGCAAGTCACCCTGCAGCTCAAGCATTCTACCCTCCGTCGCAGCCAGAGACTTCGGACGAGCAGCCCTCTAACGACGGTTTACATGAACTTGCAACCTCCAGGAGGCACAGCCCGACGATTGCCCGCCGGCTGGTGGTCTCTTACACCACCTTCTCACCCTTGCCAGACACGCGCGCTGTTGCCAGCACACAGTTTCCGGCGGTTATTTTCTTCTGCCTTACCCTACTGTCACCAATAGCTTCTATTTTCGGAAGTGGAGCGCTCTGCGTTGCCCGGACTTTCCTCTCGTCCTCCAAGATGAGGGCCAGCGGCAGGGCCGGGAATCTGCTTTTCTGTTGCAAAAGTAGCTAAAAATCCCGAATTAAGGCCGGCCGAGGTCAAAAAAAATACGCCCTGGACGCAAAACAGACCACTCGGGGCTTCGCCCTAAGCGGTCGGCACCCATCTGCTGACAACACCTTATTATATAATATAGGCTCTGTCAGGGAGCCGGGACCGTCATCCTGCTGGCCGCCATAATCCAGGCTTACACGACGGTCATCGGGACTATTTTAAACGAATGTAAAAATATGCTGACAGCCGTTTAAGAGCCGTTAATGGCCCAAATCAAATTGTTAAAATGAAATAAAGAAAACTGACAAGTTGTCAGTTTAACAAAGTTTGCGCCTATATTTGCAACTGCAATGGCAGTGGTGTCCCGCGTGGGCCACCCCCATCAGCACAAGAAAGAACAAAAAACAGACAGAAAATAAAATTAAAAAAACAAACGAGTATGAAAAAGTATTCTATGTATCTTTGCGGAGCCATGTGTACCGTAGCCGTGGCTCTGTCTGCAGGCTCCTTTATCAAGGCCTATGCCACCCCGGCCAGCGTGGCCGTAGCCGGCCAGCCGGTAGACTTGACATACGCAGCCGAGAAGTCGCTCCCGGCTGTAGTACATATCAAATTTGTACAGAACTCCAAGGTACAGACCGTAGACGTGCCCAGCAGTCCGTTCGACGACTTCTTCGGCGACTTCTTCGGCTTCGGCCAGGGCAACGGGGGCAAGCGCAAACAGCAGATACAGACTCCTAAGAAGCAGGCCACAGGTTCGGGCGTCATCATCTCGTCTGACGGCTATATCGTTACCAACAACCACGTGGTTAACGGGGCCGACGAGCTGACGGTAACCCTCAACGACAACCGCGAATTTTCGGCCCGCATCATCGGTACCGACCCCTCTACCGACCTGGCCCTTATCAAGGTCAACGCCAAGGACCTGCCCACCCTGCCCATAGGCGACTCTGACAAGCTCAAGGTAGGCGAGTGGGTCATAGCCGTAGGCAACCCGTACGGACTGAACAACACGGTAACCGCCGGTATAGTGAGCGCCAAGGCCCGCTCGCTCTATGCCCAGCAGAATGGCGTAGAGAGCTTCATCCAGACCGACGCGGCCATCAACCCCGGCAACTCGGGCGGTGCCCTGGTCAACACCAAGGGCGAGCTGGTAGGCATCAACGCCATGCTCTACTCTCAGACAGGCTCATTCACGGGCTACGGTTTTGCCATCCCTACCACTATTATGAACAAGGTAGTAGACGACCTGAAGAAGTACGGCACCGTACAACGCGCCTACCTGGGCATTATGGGCGGCGACGTTATCAACCAGATTAATGCCATGAAGGATAGCGGAAAGGACGCAGACTATGGTACCAACGAGGGCGTATATGTATCTAAGGTAGACCCCGACGGTGCCGGAGCCGACGCCGGACTGGCCGAGGGCGATGTCATCATCAGCATAGACGGCAAGAAGATCGTAAAGATGGCCGAGCTGCAGGAGACGATGGCCAACAAGCGTCCCGGTGACAAGCTGACCGTCACCTATCTGCACAACAAGAAGAAGGTGACCAAGACCGTAACCCTGAAGAACGCCCAGGGTACCACCAAGGTGGTCAAGACCGCCGACCTGGACGTGCTGGGCGGCTCGTTTGCCCCGGTTAGCAAGGACACCAAGGAGCAGCTGGGCAT
>CAKPRX010000136.1 GCA_934183135.1 uncultured Prevotella sp. | reverse complement strand
CGAGGATGGTTTTTAGGGTCGCCGCGATGGTCATTTTTTTGCTCGCGATGGTCATTACGATTCTAATGACCATCGCGAGCATCAGAATGACCGTTTTCGGGTGGTCAGAAAATGGCGGTTTTCGCCGCCGCCACCCCCTCGGCGAGCGTACAGGCAAAATACAGAAGCCCGAAAAGCCCTCGCCCGATGCTGAAAGGGCCAAAATGTATATTTATACATTATCAGAAAAATATTTACAATAAGGGATGGCGGTTTGAAAGGTAAAAATGTAAAAGCGTAAAAAGGTAAAAAAGCTGCGAAAGATTATGGCGGGCTACCGGCCGACCGTTAAGGGTTACAGCAAGAGCCTCTTCACGTCGCCACGGGTCCTCGCGGGCAGACGGCCGATGGGCGCCTATACAGAAAAAGGGCATGGCCGGGATAGTCCCGGCCACGCCCTTACCAACTAAGTGATGCAAAAAAAAATTATTTGTGCTGCTGGTAGTACTCCAGACCGAGCTTCACGTTCTTCTTCAGTGCCTTGGACGAGAAGGTGGCTCCCGTCACCCCGTCCACGTTGGCCTTGGCGGCCTTGCTTACAGTCATGCCCTCGAAGTGGGCCAGCAGGGCCTTGGCACGGGCAAAGAACCGCGGCGTCTCCTGGTTGGGCAGCGCCTCGACCTTGGTCACCTTGTTCTTGTTGATGTATATCAGTACGGGCGTGTTGCCCTTGAAGCCCCGCACGCCGCTTCCCAGTTGGGTAGTGTTCACGATGGTGGTCTTGCCGCTGCGCGTGATGATGCCGTCGGCCGGCCGGGCGCTGATGAGCAGGGCCACGGCTACGGCAGCCACCGTAGAGGCGAGCATGAGGGTAGTTTTACGGTTTATCATAATGGCGTATATTGTCTTTATGGTTTTGTTCTATATTGCTGTTAGCCGTCCTGTGGCTTATACCAGGTGGCCTATAATGTCCTCGCGGCTACCGGGCAGCATGTCTATGACGGGTATCTCGGGCATGGTGTAGCATCCGGGCTGCAGGCGCATGGACGCGCGGGCCACATTGACCAGTACCTGGGCGGTAAGGGCCGGGTTGTTGATGCTCATGTTGAACTCGAAGCGCTGGTTGGGCGTCTTGCCGCTCACACCCTTGCGCACCAGGTTTACACCGTGGCCCATGTCGCGTACATCGTCTACCGATGCTACGGCAAAGACGTGTGTCTCGTCATGGGCAAAGTACGGGTCGGCCTTGATTTCGGCCGTTACCTGCTCCAGGGTGGCCCCCTCTTCCAGCTCTACGTACACCATGCGGCGGTGTATGCCCTCGCCCAGGGGAATGGTTACCGACAGGGCGTTCTTGACACCCTCCTTGCTGCGTACACATACCGAGTGGCCCATGCTCATGCCCGGGCCGAAGTTGGTGTAGCTCAGACCCTTGGGGGCCAGGCTCTCTATGAGCACACGCACCACCGAGTCGCTGCCCGGATCCCATCCGGCCGAGATGACGCTTACCTTGCCGGCCTTGAGGCAGTTCTCTGTCTGCTGGCGGCGGTACTCCAGGATGCTGGTGTGTATGTCGAAACTGTCAACGGTGTTGATGCCCATGGCCACTATCTTGGCAGCGTACTCGGGACACGACCGCGTGGGGGTAGCCAGTATGGCCACGTCTACATCCTTGAGCTTGGCGATGTCGTCGACCACCTCGTAGGGTGTAAGTTCTAACGGGCAGTCCTTGCTGCCCTGTCGGCGAACGATGCCGGCTATCTCAAAGTCCTTGGAGGCCTCAAGTGCCTGTACTGTGTAGTGCCCTATGTTGCCGTAGCCTACTACGGCGGCTCTAATCTTTTTCATAATTTTAGTGTTGCTTGTCGTTATTTGTCGGCAAAATTACGCTATTTCTATGAAATAGGCAGTAAAAATGGCGTTAAATTTGCAAAAAGACAGCAATAATACCTCGATATGGGTAGCTGTGGCTACGGTGTGCGAAACTTTGGCCGGTTTATACAATATTGTGGCCCTTTTCGCGTTAGTAATATACTATAAGTATGCAACGACTATGATAGAATATATCAAGGGCTCCCTGGCCGAGCTGACGCCCACGGTGGCTGTGGTAGAGGCCGCGGGGGTGGGCTACGCGCTCAACATATCGCTCAACACGTACACCGCCATACAGGGCAAGGATGCCGTGAAACTCTACGTACACGAGAACCTGGTTACCGGTGGGCGCGACGACGCCTACACACTTTATGGCTTTGCCTCGCGCCAGGAGCGCGAGCTCTACCGGCTGCTGGTCACGGTGTCGGGGGTGGGCTCCAATACTGCCCGCATGATACTCTCGGCCACCACCCCGGCCGAGCTGTGCAACGTGATAGCCACAGGCGACGAGCGCATGCTCAAGAGTGTTAAGGGAATAGGGCTCAAGACGGCCCAGCGCATCATCGTGGACCTCAGGGACCGCATCGTGGCCCTGGGCATAGCCGACGAGCTGCATGCCACGGTGGCCAGTGGCCCCACGGTAGACGCGGCCATCAAGGACGAGGCCGTGAGCGCCCTTACCATGCTGGGCTTTGCCCCCGCCCCGTCGGCCAAGGTGGTTACCGCCATCATGCAGGAACAGCCCGAGCTGCCCGTCGAGCAGGTGGTCAAACTGGCCCTGAAACAGATAAAGTAACTCTATGCTCCGTAAGAAGATTAGGCGCTGGCTACGTACAGCTCTGATATTGCTGCCGATGGTTTCTACCCTCGGATACGCCGCCTCTGTGTCTATTCTTCAGGCCCGCAGGCCCGCGCGCAGGGTGCCCCAGGCGGCCCCGGCCGACACGGCGCGCAAGATGGCCGTCAAGGCGCAGCCCATCCTGGTAGACGAGGACACCATACCCGACTCGCTGCTTCACCCCCGCTGGAAGATACAGCGTACTACAGCCCTCACGCTCGACGACTACGGTCAGCCCGTGGCCGACCTGCATCGCCCCGACAACCTGAAGCAGGAGGTGGTGTACAATGATACCCTGGACCGTTACCTCGTGGGCACCCGCATAGGC
>CAKPRX010000135.1 GCA_934183135.1 uncultured Prevotella sp. | reverse complement strand
GAGTACTCGGCCTTGATGGCTATCTGGGGCACGGGGTAGTAGTTGATACCTGCGGCCATGCGCTTCTTGGCGGTATAGTCGAAGTGATTCTGGTTGGCACCAGGGATGTACGAGTTGTAGTACTCGTAACGGCCGAACACGTAGAACTTCTGGTTGTCGGCGCGCAGCTTGGCTATCTGCGAGAACACGTTGTAGCCAGCCTCGATGCCCACTGCTACGGCATTCTTGCCCACAGGAGCCTTCTTGTAAGGCGAGCTGCCGCCGGCGCTGTTAGCCTTGAGGTCGCTTATGCGTGCGGCGTCGCCCAGGTAGCCATAGTCAGCGTTGCCGCGTACTATCCAGTTGTAACGGTCGTAGCTGAAGTCGATGGCGCCGATAGCCAGGGTACCCTTGACACTCTTGTTAACCTGTCCGTCGGCCTCCATGTCGTGGGGGAAACTGTTGTGGAAGGTCTTGCCATAGTAGCCGCTCAGACCCACACGCAGGCCAGGCAGCGTGTAGTTGTCTACACGGGCAGCGAAACCATACTTGTTGGCTGCCTTGAACTCGAAGGGCGACGTGGCACCATTGTGAATCCAGCTATCGCGGTCAAAGAGGAAGGCATCCAGTCCGGCTAAGAACTGCAGCTCGTAGCGGAAGTCGCCCGAACGGCCCCAGAAACTGATACCCGTGTCGTGCCACGTACAGGGCAGGATGGTATTCTCGCCCTCGGGGCGGTAAACGGTGAAGAAGTTGAGAGGCTCGTGGTGTGCGTTGGTCAGTCCTACCGGTACTACGATGTGGCCCATCCGCACGTTGGCCCAGGGTGCAAAAGTCTTCTGTATCCAGAACTGCTCCAGCTCCACTTCACCGCCTTTCTCGGTCTCGGCTTCCCACTCGCCGCCCTCTTCCCATTCTTTCTCGATAGAACCGCCTGAGCCGCCATGCTCAAACTCTATCTCACTGGACATAGTCCAGCCCTTGCCGAAGTCATAGCTCAGGTACACCACCACATGGGGCAGGTCAAAGCGACCATGGCTGGGGTCGTTCTTGTATTGGCTGGGATTGCGGTAACGATACACGTTGTCGCTGTAGAAATTGCGTGACATGACGGCCTCGCCGTAGCCGCCGACGCTGAAGCGGTGGCCCGAGGCATGGGTGGTTACGCTGTCAAAGGCTGCTGTCTGAGCAGCAGTGGGCAGGGCGCACAGACAGGTAAGCGCACCGGCGCAGATACTGGCTCTCCAGGAAAAATCTCTTGTCATCTTACGGATAAATAGGGTTATTAAAAAATGTTCACTTATCTAAAATTCTTTCGACTGCAAAGGTATTTCTATTATCTGTGATGGCCAATACCTAAAAAAAGGTAAAAATGGGAGCCCCCTTAGACGCAAAAAAGGCATCTGTACCCCCTTGTGGGTATCCAGATGCCTCTATGGGTAGCGTCATGGCCGCTGTGGGCGGCCGTGGCGTTGTCTTAGAAGTTGTCGGCCTTGATTTCGAAGTAGCTCTGAGGATGGTTACATACCGGGCACACCTTAGGAGCCTGTTTGCCCACTACGATGTGGCCGCAGTTGCGGCAGATCCATACAGCATCGCCCTCGCGCGAGAATACCACGGCATCCTCGATGTTCTGGAGCAGCTTGCGGTAGCGCTCCTCGTGGTGCTTCTCGATGGCAGCCACGCCCCGCATCTTGGCGGCTATCTCTGCGAAGCCCTCCTCCTCGGCCTCCTGGGCCATGCGGTCGTACATATCGGTCCACTCGTAGTTCTCGCCCTCAGCGGCGGCCTTCAGGTTGCTTATGGTGTCCTTGATGGCACCGCCCTCCAGGTACTTGAACCACATCTTGGCATGCTCCTTCTCGTTGTTGGCGGTCTCCTCGAAGAGAGCGGCTATCTGCTCGTAGCCATCTTTCTTGGCGCGCGATGCGAAGTAGGTGTACTTGTTACGGGCCTGCGACTCGCCGGCAAAGGCTTCCATCAGGTTTTTCTCGGTTTTGGTTCCTTTAAGTTCTTTCATAATCATGCAGTGTTTAATGTATAATGTTTTTTCTGTTTCTGATGCAAAGTTAGTGCATTATCAATTATCGTCCAAACGAAAATGTCTATCGCAGGATAGAAAAAATCTATGATTATGGCCACGGCGGCTATTTATTTTCGTAACTTTGTAGCCAGTAGCCATTTTCCGGAGGCAGCCTGCCCCGTGGCGACGCCTGTCTCGGTGGGCACTATTATATATAATAAGGTATAGGACTATGACATTACAGCAGATGGAGTATATCGTGGCGGTGTACAGGCTCCGCCACTTTGCCAAGGCAGCCGAGTACTGCGGGGTGACCCAGCCCACGCTGAGCGCCATGATACAGAAGCTGGAGGCCGAGCTCGACATCAAGATATTTGAGCGCTCTTCGCAGCAGGTGATGCCCACCGAGGTGGGCCGCAAGGTGGTGGAGCAAGCCTGGAAGGTGCTGGTGCGTGCCAGCCGTATCAAGGACATCGTGCGCGAGGAGAAAGGCTCCTGCGAAGGCACTTTCCGTCTGGGCATACTGCCCACCATAGCCCCCTATCTGCTGCCCCGGTTCTTCACCCAGCTGGAACGCGAGCATCCGGAGACCGATATACGGGTCATGGAGATGAAGACGGCCGACATCAAGCGGGCCCTGAGCCGGGGCGAGCTCGACGCGGCCATCCTGGTGAGTCTGGACGACATGGACAACTACGTCCAGACACCGCTTTTCTACGAACAGTTCTTAGCCTATGTGTCGCGGGGCGACGCCCTGTACAGTCACCGGTCCATCAAGACGGCCGATCTGCATCACGAGTTTCTGTGGCTGCTGGACGAGGGGCACTGTTTTCGCGACCAGTTGGTTAAGTTCTGCAACCTGCAGGCGGCTACCAGCAGTAAGCAGACTTACTCGCTGGGCAGCATAGAGACCTTTATGCGTATGGTCGAGGGCGGCCAGGGCGTAACCTTTATCCCCGAGTTGGCGCTGGAGCAGTTGTCGCCCGCCCAGCACGAGCTGGTGCGCCCCTTTGCTC
>CAKPRX010000134.1 GCA_934183135.1 uncultured Prevotella sp. | reverse complement strand
ATGGTTTTGGCAGACCGCAGGGCAGGAAGAGGATTTGTGACAACGGCAGAGGATCTTGAGCTTGAGCAGTTAAAAGCCTCCGTTGAAGACTATAAACGGCGGATAGATGAGCTTGAGGCTGAGAAGAAAATCAACGAGACTATCGCTAAGAAAGTAGCTGACAAGAAGGCTGCCGAGGCTGCTGCCAAGGCTGAGGCTGAAGCTGCCGCTAAGGCAGAGGAAGCTGCTGCTGAGACTCCCGCAGAGGAGGCTCCGGCTGAGGCTTAATCTTCGACAGACTCAACGGTTTACGGCGGGTTTCCCCACGAGGGAAGCCCGCTTTTTTGTTTGCCATCCCCCACAGGGAGCGTGGGGGCAGCAGCTATTCGCAGACTGGCACCTACATGGCTTACGCTACGAATTAGCACAGGCTAATTTGCCCTTAGACCTCCAGCCGGTATCGTAAAGATTTTTCTGATAATGCATAAATATACATTTCGGGGCCGTCGGCCTCGGACGAGGGTGTTTCGGGCTTCTGTAGTTTGCCTGTACACTTGCCGAAGGGACAGCGGTGCGAAAAACCGCCATTTTCTGACCACCCGAAAACCATCATTTTTTCGCTCGCGATGGTCATTAGAATCGTAATGACCATCGCGGGCACAAAAATGACCATCGCGGTGACTCCGGAAATCATCCTCTTCTGAGCCGAAATTCATGGCGATAAAGACACGAAACGCCCCATTTTTGTAAAAGACTATTACTTTCGCACCCCTCGCGATGGCCGAAAACGCCCCCGACAACCCCGAAAACCGTCCTGGTCTGTTAGAAAATTCCGGAATTTATGCCCCGAAAAGCGGCTGTTACTACTGTATATTTATGCAGAAACGCCGCTCGTTTTGCATAAATATACAGTCGCGTGTAAAGGTTTTTCACCATTTCTGCCATGGCTATAGTACCGACAGAAGCCTATGCCATTTCCCGTGGCTGACACGGGGCCATAGTCATAGCCTGCACAGAACGTGACCATGACGGCCACGGCCATGCCCACGTGGGCCACACACGCTGAAAGCTTAGCCGCTTGGAGCGTGGGCTTATTCTGCCCGCGCCAGAGAGACAATCACAAAGGGCGGGCAGCAGTCGCCGGCCATCCGGTTCGTGCTGTCCGCCCTTATAGTGGTATGCGCGGTGGGGCACGGCGTGCTACATCACACCGTCCTCACGCAGTTTGACCTGCCAGTTCCATGCACTGCGCATCACGTCGTCAAGAGGAGTGTCGGCCTTCCAGCCCAGAACTTTGTTGGCGAGTGTGCAGTCGCCCCAGATCTGCTCAATATCGCCGGCGCGACGTGGGCCGTACTTCCAGTTGAGTTTCACGCCCGTGGCGCGCTCGAACGCCTGAACTATCTCGAGGGTAGAGTCGCCCTTGCCTGTACCTATGTTGAAGTACTCGATAGGCTCGGTGTCCTTATCCAGCACACGGGCCATGGCGGCCACATGCGCCTTGGCCAGGTCTACTACATATATATAGTCGCGAATACACGTTCCGTCGGGCGTGTTATAGTCGTTGCCAAAGATGGTAAGCTCCTTGCGTATGCCCATGGCCGTCTGCGTCACATAGGGTATCAGGTTGTTGGGCACGCCATTGGGCAACTCGCCGATGAGGGCCGACGGGTGGGCACCGATGGGGTTGAAGTAGCGCAGGATGATACTCTTGATGGGCGCGCCGCTCTTGATGTCGTCCAGGATTATCTGCTCGTTAATCTCCTTGGTGTTGCCATAGGGCGAGGTGGCCTTCTGGTGTGGGGCGTCCTCAGTTACCGGCAGGTTCTCGGGCTTGGGCTGTCCGTAGACCGTACACGATGACGAGAAGATTATACCCTTGACGCCATACTTAGGCATTAGCTCCAGCAAGTTAACCAGGGAGACGATATTGTTATGATAGTAGAGCAGAGGCTTCTGCACGCTCTCGCCCACAGCCTTAGATGCGGCGAAGTGGATGATGCCCTCGATATCGGGGTACTTCTTGAACACTTTCTCGGTGGCCTCCTTATCGCGCAGGTCCACCTTCTCGAAAGCCGGGCGCACGCCGGTAATCTTCTCGATACCGTCCAGCACCTTCTCGTTAGAGTTGGAAAGATTGTCTACCACCACTACCTTGTAGCCTGCCTGCTGCAACTCTACCGTGGTATGCGACCCGATAAAACCGGTACCGCCCGTAACCAGAATAGTCTGTTTCATACTTATAATTAATGTTTTAGTGTATTTTGTCAGTTCAATTTAATCCGAAAACCGTTCTCAGTCCGCCGTCTACGCCGCTGAATCCCATAAAGGCCAGGCTGAGCAGGCCGGCCGTGACCAGCACGATGGCCATGCCGCGCATGCCCTTGGGCACAGACACCAGCTCCAGCTGCTCGCGGATGCCCGCGAACACCGTCAGTGCCAGCGCAAAGCCCAAGGCCGTAGAGAAGGCGTAAGCTATGCTCTCTGCCAGCGTGTACTCTTTCTGTATCACTAAGATGGCCACACCCAGCACGGCACAGTTGGTGGTGATGAGCGGCAGAAAGATGCCTAAGGCCTGGTACAGGGCCGGCGACACCTTGCGCAGTATTATCTCTACCATCTGTACCAGGGCCGCTATCACCAGGATAAAGGCCAGGGTCTGCAGGTACTGTAGCCCTAAGGGCACCAAGAGGCAGTACTGGATAAGGTAAGTAACCACCGTAGCCAGGGTGAGCACAAAGGCCACCGCCATACCCATGCCCAGGGCCGTATCTATCTTCTTGGACACGCCCAGGAACGGGCATATTCCCAGAAACTGGGAGAATATAATATTATTGACGAATATCGCCGAGATAAATATCAGTAAGTATTCCATAGTTATGCCTTTTTAAAGTGGTTGAATATGGCTATCAGATAACCCAAGGTGATAAACGCGCCTGGAGGCAGGATGAAGAGCAGCACATTGGTAGTCTCTGGCAGGATGGCCACCCCGAACAGGCTGCCCGCGCCCAGCAGTTCGCGCACGGCGCCCAGCAGGGTGAGTGCAAAGGCAAATCCCAGGCCGATGCCCACCCCGTCGAAGATGCTGGCCAGCGGCGTGTTCTTGCAGGCGAAAGCCTCGGCGCGCCCCAGGATAATAC
>CAKPRX010000133.1 GCA_934183135.1 uncultured Prevotella sp. | reverse complement strand
ACTGTACGCAGCTGGAGATAGGCGACTACGATGACAAGAAGAGCGGCAAGCACTACGACCACCTGCTCTACCAGATACGCCCTGCCTTTGGCGGCAACATCGTGGCCACCATCGTTAACCCCGACCACCGTCCTCAGATGGCCACCGTACGCTCCGGCGTCATGCAGAAGGCCCTCTACGACGGCAAGGCCAAGGGCGAGGTGGTTTACCCCGAGGTTAGCAAGTACGTATCGGCCGAAGCATTCGTTGTCAAGGTTCTGGACCGCCATGTAGAGGCTGCCAAGCACAACCTGAAGGGCGCCCCTATCGTTGTGGCCGGCGGTTACGGCGTGGGCAGCAAGGAAGGCTTCGACCAGCTCTTCCAGCTGGCCAAGGAGCTTCATGGTGAGGTGGGCGCCAGCCGTGCCGCTGTCGATGCCGGCTGGGTAGACCACGACCGCCAGATAGGCCAGACCGGTGTTACTGTTCATCCTAAGGTGTACATCGCCTGTGGCATCTCCGGCCAGATCCAGCACATCGCCGGTATGCAGGACTCGGGCATCATCATCTCTGTGAACAGCGACCCCGACGCCCCTATCAACAAGATAGCCGACTACGTTATCGTCGGTACCGTCGAAGAGGTGGTACCCAAGCTCATCAAGTATTACAAGCAGAACTCTAAGTAACAAACAAAAAGTCCCCCTTTACCCCCGGCCATCCCTATCATCATCGTGGAGACCTGGGGAGGGGCCCCAAGATTATGGCAAACTATTATACAGACCATCCAGAGATCGCGTTCCACCTGAACCATCCTCTGATGAAGCGCATCGTCGACCTCAAGGAGCGCGACTATGCAGACAAGGACAAATATGCTGACGCCCCCGTAAACTTCGAGGACGCCATAGAGAACTACAAGCGCATCCTGGACATCACCGGCGATGTGGCTGCCAACATCATTGAGCCCAACTCGGAGGCCGTGGACCAGGAAGGCCCACACCTGGAGGACGGCCGCATGATCTATGCCAGCAAGACATTCGAGAACCTGGACGCCACACGCAAGGCCGGACTCTGGGGCATCTCTATGCCTCGTCGCTACAACGGCCTGAACATACCCAACGTGGTGTTCTCTATGCTCTCCGAGGTTATCTCGGCTGCCGACGCCGGTTTCCAGAATGTATGGAGCCTGCAGAGCTGTATCGACACGCTCTACGAGTTTGGCTCAGAGGAGCAGCGACAGAAGTACATCCCCCGTATCGCCGCCGGCGAGACCATGTCGATGGACCTGACCGAGCCCGATGCCGGCTCTGACCTGCAGCGCGTAATGCTCAAGGCCACACAGGATGCCGATGGCACCTGGCGGCTCAACGGCGTGAAGCGCTTTATCACCAATGGCGACTCAGACATACACTTGGTACTGGCCCGCTCGGAAGAGGGAACCAAGGATGGCCGCGGCCTGTCCATGTTTATCTACGACAAGCGCGACGGAGGCGTCACTGTACGCCACATAGAGAACAAGCTGGGCATACACGGCTCGCCTACCTGCGAGCTGGTGTACAAGAACGCCAAGGCCGAACTCTGCGGCAGCACCCGCATGGGACTTATCAAGTACGTGATGGCCCTGATGAACGGTGCCCGTCTCGGCATAGCCGCCCAGTCGGTGGGTGTAGAGCAAGAAGCCTACAATGAGGGTCTGGCGTATGCCAAGGAGCGTGCCCAGTTTGGCCAGAAGATAGTAAACTTCCCCGCTGTGTACGACATGCTTTCCCGCATGAAGGCCAAGCTCGACGCCGGCCGCTCGCTGCTCTATCAGACAGCCCGCTACGTAGACATCTACAAGGCTCTCGAGGACATCGCCCGCGACCGCAAGCTCTCTGCCGAGGAGCGCGCTGAGATGAAAAAGTACACTCGCCTCGCCGACGCCTTTACTCCTATCTCCAAGGGTATGAACTCTGAGTACGCCAACCAGAATGCTTACGACGCCATCAGTATTCATGGTGGTTCGGGCTTTATCATGGAGTACAAGTGTCAGCGCTTGTTCCGCGACGCCCGTATCTTCTCTATCTACGAGGGTACCACACAGCTCCAGGTGGTGGCTGCTATACGCTACATCACCAATGGCACCTACCTCGCCATTATGAAGGAGATGCTCGAGGCTGAGGTGAGCGACAGCATGAAGCCCCTGCGCGACCGCGTGGCCAAGATGGTCGAGCAGTACGAGGCTGCTGTCAACTACGTCAAGGAAGCACAGAACCAGGAAGTTCACGACTTCCTCGCCCGTCGTCTCTATGACATGACGGCCGAGATTATCATGTCGCTGCTCATTATCGATGACGCCACACGCGCCCCCGAGCTCTTCCAGAAGAGCGCCAACGTCTACGTGCGTATGGCCGAGGAAGACGTGCTGGGCAAAGCAGCCTACGTACAGAACTTCAAGGCCGATGACCTGGCCGATTTCCGTGCCGTAGAGCCTGCCGAGGCCGAATAAGCCTACTATACATCATTCTATATAAGGGCGCAACTCTCATGGGGGTTGCGCCCTTTTACATTTTTATTGTAATATTTATCGCCGTAGCACCGCCCATTCTCAAAAAAAAATTCTAAATTTGCAACTATACTTACAGGAGCCGCCAGGGCCATTTCTAAAATGGAAAATACAAGGATAGACAGTGCTACGATAGAAAAAATAAAGGACGCTACAAACATAGTAGAAGTAGTGTCCGAATTTGTGTCGCTCCGCAAGCGAGGCATAAACTATGTTGGCTTATGCCCTTTCCACAATGAGAAAACTCCTTCATTCTACGTTTCACCCACTCGTGGATTTTTCAACTGCTTTGGTTGTGGTAAAGGAGGTACTGCTGTCACCTTCATCATGGAACACGAGCAGATGACCTACCCCGAGGCTCTGCGCTGGCTGGCCAACAAGTACCACATCGAGATACAGGAACGCGAGCTCACCGACGAGGAACGCCGCGAGCAGAGCGAGCGCGAGTCGATGTTTATCATCAACGAGTGGGCCGCCAAGTACTTCGAGCAACAGCTCCAGACAGAGGGCGAGGGCACCACCTACGGTCTGCCATACTTCCGCAGCCGTGGCTTCCGCGACGACATCATCGCCAAGTTCCGCCTGGGCTACGACCTACAGTCGCGCTTTGCCCTGCCCGACGCTGCCAAGGCACAGGGCTACCAGCCCGAGTATCTCCTCAAGACAGGCATCTGCTACC
>CAKPRX010000132.1 GCA_934183135.1 uncultured Prevotella sp. | reverse complement strand
ACTTTAGTTCTTTTCATCTTGCGAATGGATTGTAGTCGTTAATAATCAGTTTACTCAAAAGCGCCCATACGCAGCATGTCGACCTCTTT
Organism: uncultured Prevotella sp.; assembly: GCA_934183135.1. Classification (GTDB taxonomy): domain Bacteria; phylum Bacteroidota; class Bacteroidia; order Bacteroidales; family Bacteroidaceae; genus Prevotella. Next base: position 3,266 of record CAKPRX010000132.1, on the reverse strand, counting down.
CTCGGTGAGGTAACGCCAGTCGCCGCGACGCAGGTTCTTCTTGGTAAGGCCGGCAAACATGACACGGTCGAGCTTAGTGACGTGGTAGCCCAGGCTCTCGAAGATACGGCGCACGATACGGTTCTTGCCGCTGTGTATCTCGATGCCTACCTGGCTCTTGTCGTTGTCGTCGGCATACTCTATGGCGTCGGCGTGTACCTCGCCGTCCTCAAGGGTGATGCCATCGGCTATCTGCTGCATGTCGTGGGCGGTAAGGTTCTTGTCAAGATATACGTGATAGACCTTCTTCTTCAGGAACTTGGGGTGAGTGAGCTTGCAGGCGAGCTCGCCATCGTTGGTAAGGAGCAGCACACCCATGGTGTTGCGGTCCAGGCGGCCTACGGGATAGATGCGCTCGGGACAGGCGTCCTTGACAAGGTCCATGACGGTCTTGCGCTGCTGTGGGTCGTCGACGGTGGTAACGTAGTCCTTAGGTTTGTTAAGAAGTACATAGACCTTTTTCTCGATAGAAACGGGCTGGTCGTGGAACTTGACCTCGTCGGAACGGAGAACCTTGGTTCCCAGCTCGGTAACGACCTTGCCATTGACCGTTACCACACCGGCCTGGATGAACTCGTCGGCCTCGCGGCGTGAGCATACGCCGGCATTGGCCAGAAACTTGTTAAGGCGCAGGGGCTCGTTGGGGTCTATGTGTTCCTCCTTGTACTCGATGCGCTTCTTCATGCTGTACTTAGCATTGGGGGCGTAGTCGGCCGAGCGCTGACGGAAGCCGCCACGGTTGGGGCCATAGCTACGGCCCTGGTAGCCTCCGGGCTGGCGTCCCTGGTAGCCGCCCTGCTGACGGGGCTGGTAGCCACCGGGCTGACGGCCCTGGTAGCCGCCCTGCTGACGGGGCTGGTAACCGCCCTGTGGACGGGGACGGTAGCCGCCCTGCTGGCGGGGCTGGTAGCCGCCTTCCTCGTTAGCGGCATTGTAACGGGGACGATAGCCGCCCTGCTGTGGGCGGGGCTGATAGGCTCCCTGCTGACGGGGCTGGAGCCCCTCGCCGTCGCCACCGTTGTTATAGCGTGGACGGAAGCCGCCCTGCTGGCGGGGCTGGTAGCCACCGGGCTGACGGTTATGGCCATAGCTGCCACGGGGCTGATAGCCACCATTATTGAATCGGGGACGGAAACCGCCTGGCTGTCCATTGCCGGCCGAGCCCTGGAGATTGGCCCCAAAGCCCTCGGGGCGAAACCCACCCTCATTAGTGTTGTCATGATTGTCGCTGTACGCACGGGTTGTACGGATACGGGGGCGCTGCGGTCTGGCGCTCGCATTGGTTCGCTCCGTAGAGCCAAAGCCCTCGCCGGCATCACTCTGACCGGCTGAAAGGTTCTGAGACTTGTTTTCTAAATCCATGTCTTAAAATACTTTAGTAGCCTCACGGCTGTTGTTAATAATTTATTGTTATCGGTTATATTCCTATTATAATGGGCCTACATACCCGTATAGTTCTGCGGGGTGATGGCCATCAGTTCGGCTTTCACCGCGTCGCTTACGTTGAGCTGCTTAATAAACTCGTGGATGGTGGCCTCGGTCATCGTGTGGTTGGTACGGGTCAGGGCCTTGAGCGCCTCGTATGGATGGGGGTAGCCCTCGCGGCGCAGGATGGTCTGGATGGCCTCGGCCACCACGGCCCAGGTGTTCTCCAGGTCTTCCTCTATCTTCCTGTCATTGAGTATCAGCTTGCCCAGACCTTTGAGGGTGCTCTGGATGGCTATGATGCCATGGCCGAGGGGCACGCCGATATTGCGGAGCACGGTAGAGTCGGTAAGGTCGCGCTGCAGGCGGCTTACGGGCAACTTCTGGGCCAGGAACTGCAGGATGGCGTTGGCCAGGCCGAGGTTGCCCTCGCTGTTCTCGAAGTCTATGGGATTGACCTTATGGGGCATGGCGCTCGAGCCGACCTCGCCAGCCTTGATCTTCTGCTTGAAGTACTCCATGGAGATGTACATCCAGAAGTCGCGGTCCAGGTCTATGAGGATGGTGTTGATGCGGCGTATGGCGTCGAACACGCTGCCCAGGTGGTCGTAGTTGCTTATCTGGGTGGTGTACTGCTCGCGCTCCAGGCCCAGCTTCTCGCTCACGAAGCGGTTGCCAAAGGCTTTCCAGTCGTAGTCGGGATAAGCCACATGATGGGCGTTGAAGTTGCCCGTGGCACCGCCAAACTTAGCCGTGAGCTTGCAGGCCTTGAGGGTGGCCAGCTGCTCTTGCAGGCGGTAGGCAAACACCATTATCTCCTTGCCCAGCCGGGTAGGCGAGGCGGGCTGGCCGTGGGTCTTGGCCAGCATGGGCACATCGCGCCACTCCTCGGCGTAAGCCAGGAGCTGGTCTATGACGCGCTGGACCTGAGGGTAGTACACGTCATGGAGGGCCTCCTTGATAGACAGGGGCACGCTGGTGTTGTTAATGTCCTGAGAGGTAAGGCCGAAGTGGATAAACTCCTTGTAGGCATCGAGCCCGCCTATCTTGTCCAGCTCTTCCTTGATAAAATACTCTACGGCCTTGACATCATGGTTGGTTATCTTCTCGATATCCTTGACCCGCTGGGCCTCGGCCTCGGTAAAATTCTGATATATCTGGCGCAGACGCGCAAACAGGGCGTGGTCGAAAGATGCCAGCTGGGGCAAGGGCAACTCGCACAAGGTGATGAAGTATTCTATTTCTACGCGAACACGGTAGCGGATGAGTGCATACTCCGAAAAATAGTTAGCTAACGGTTCTGTCTTGCCTCTGTAACGGCCATCAATGGGGGAAATGGCTGTCAGTAAATCCAAATTCATATTCTATGCTTTATTAAGAGAGTACAAAAGTACGAATTAAAATCGAGACTTGGCAACCATTATATTAAAAAAATGCAAAAAGAGCCTTACAGCTAACGCTATAAGACTCTCACGTGGGCGTTGACGGATTCGAACCGCCGACCCTCTGCTTGTAAGGCAGATGCTCTAAACCAGCTGAGCTAAACGCCCCTCACTCATTGTAAGCGGTTGCAAAGGTAATGATAATTCTGCAAACTACCAAAACAATCGCCACTTTTTCTTAATTTTATTTTTTCGCCTCCCTTAACTGCCGACCAGGCTGCCGCGACGGCACCTATATACACATAGAGAGGGCGCACCAAAACATAAGTTCTGACACGCCCTCAAAACACCCCAGTGGGCGTTGACGGATTCGAACCGCCGACCCTCTGCTTGTAAGGCAGATGCTCTAAACCAGCTGAG
>CAKPRX010000131.1 GCA_934183135.1 uncultured Prevotella sp. | reverse complement strand
GCAGCCAGTACGAGCCCACGGCTATAAACGAGTGGCCGGGCTGCAGGTGTACGTAGTAGCCCCCACGCAGGGCCTTACGGCCGTGGGCGCAGATGTAAGCACCGAAGTGGCGCTTGTAAGGCGACTTGTCGGCACTGAACCGTGTATCGCGGTAGAAACGGTAGCAACAGTCGCGCACGGTGAGGTGAGCCACCTCGGAATCCATAGTAGCCAACGTGTCTATCAGCTGAGCCACCCCAGCCTCAAAGTCGGCCTTACAGGTTTCAAACTCGGTCTTATGTTCCTGAAACCAGGGGCGGTTGTTGTTCTGCGCCACCTGGGTAAGAAACTTGAAAATTCTCTTTGCATCCATTGTGTTTACGTAATTTACAGTTTAGACTGCTCCAGGAGCTTGGGGCAGAAGCTGCCGAACGGGCACTCGTCGCACAGAGGGCGGGCGCTCTTACAGATATAGCGTCCGTGTAGCAGCAGCCAATGATGGGCGTCGGGCACCTGGTCGGTGGGAATGTGGCGCATGAGCTGCTGCTCTACCTTGAGGGGCGTGGTGGCCGTGCGACTTACCAGTCCCAGCCTGTGGCTTACCCTGTACACATGGGTGTCTACCGCCAAGGTGGGTTTGCCGAACCATACGGCCTGGATGACATTAGCTGTCTTACGGCCCACACCGGGCAGCGTCATCAGCAAGGCCCTGTCCGACGGCACCTCGCCTCCGAAATCGCTCATCAGCTTCCTGGCCATCGCCACCAGATGGGCTGCCTTGGCATTGGGGTAACTTACCGAACTGATGTACGCCAGCACCTCCTCGGGCTCGGCTGCTGCCATCTCGCGGGCCGACGGGTAACGGACAAAGAGGGCCGGAGTAACCTGGTTGATACGCTTATCGGTACACTGGGCACTCAGCAGAGTGGCCACCAGCAACTGAAAGGCCGAGCCAAACTGCAACTCGGTGGTCACCGTGGGCTGCTTGGCGGCAAAGTAAGCGAGAATGTGTTCATAGCGTTCCTTACGTGTCATAGGCAGAATGATATAAAAAAAAGCAGAGTACCCAAACCGGCGCCCATGGCGACCCGCTCTGCGTACTCTGTTATAACTGGGCGGCCATCGCCTGTGGCTACGGCCTTATCTATTTACTTTTTATCCCCGTCGCTGGCAGCCTTGGTAGCGGCAGTGGGCTTGTAAGCCTTGTTCAGACCTGCTATCACCTCACTGGTAACATCGTAAGCCTTGTCGGCATACAGCAGGTTGTCGCCAGCCTTGCTCAGTATCAGACTGTACTTCTTGTCCTTGTTGTAAGCCACCAGGAAATGCTGGATAGAGTCGCGCAGGGCCTTGTTATACTTATCTGTCTCGACCTGGAACTCGTTAGTAAGACGGCGGTTGAGTGCATCAAGGTCGGCACCCTGCTTCTGCAGACCAGCCTGGATGCCTTCGGCCTGCTCGCGGGTATAGGCGTTCTGCTGCAGCTTCTGCTGGAAGTTGGCCGTGGCGGCCTGCAACTGCTGCTGCTTGGCCAGCAGGGTGTTCTGTATATTCTGTCCCTTCTTCTGAAGTATCATGGAGTAGTCCTTGCAGAACTTGTACTGCGACATGATAGAGTCTACCTCTACGTAGGCTATCTTCAGGCTGCCGGGGGCAGCTGTGGGCTGTTTCTCATCTTGCTGTGGGTTACTCTTGTTGCAAGCAGTCATAGTAAGCGACAGCATTGCCACTGCCGCCATGGTTTTCATCAGATTTTTTTTCATATATCCTTTTGTGTTTATTGTCTATATATATAATAAGGTGTACTCCCTGCTACCACGCACCACCCCGGCGACGCGCCTCACGGTCCTGGTCTATCACGCAGTGGATGCCCCGGTCGCGCATGGCCTTGCTGTCGTGTATGTGCTGTGAGGAAAACGAGCCGTTGCGGCGAAAAATCAACTTAACGGATAATAATGCCACCGCAATAGCAATTATTAACACGCTTATGAGTAGAGTTTCTATCATTTTCCTTAATTTTGCAGTATCACTTTGACACCATTCTGTGGACAAAGGTAGCGTTTTTAGATTAAAAGACAAAATAAAATATCATAAAAATGAGTAATGTAGAACTAAAACCCGCTCGCGTGTTCGAGCAGTTTGCTAAAATCAATCAAATCCCCCGTCCCTCGAAGCACGAGGAACTCATGATTGAGTATCTGACCACCTTTGGCAAGGAGCATGGCCTGGATACTCAGGTAGATGCCACCGGCAATGTGCTGATACGCAAGCCGGCTACTCCCGGATACGAGAACCGCAAGACGGTGATACTGCAGAGCCACATGGACATGGTCTGCGACAAGCTGGTAGATGTAGATTTTGACTTCCACAAGGACGCCATACAGACCTATGTAGACGGCGAGTGGCTGCGGGCCAAGGGCACCACGCTGGGAGCCGACGATGGCATAGGCTGTGCCATAGAGCTGGCCCTGCTGGACAGCGACGACATAGAGCATGGCCCCATCGAGTGCGTATTTACGCGCGACGAGGAGACACAGCTTACAGGCGCCATGGGCATGAAGTCGGGCTTTATGACCGGGCAGTACCTTATCAACCTGGACTCTGAGGACGAGGGACAGCTGTTCGTCAGCTGCGCCGGCGGACGTAGCACGGTGGCCACATTCGACTTCGCACGCGAAGAGGCACCTGCTGGCTATTTCTTCATGGAGGCCTCGGTCAAGGGCCTGGTGGGCGGCCACTCTGGCGACGACATCAACAAGAAGCGCGCCAATGCCATCAAGCTGCTCGCGCGGTTCCTCTATAACGTACAGGCCAAGACCGACCTGCGCATAGCCTCGTTTAACAGCGGCAAGCTGCACAATGCCATACCACGCGACGGCAAGGTGGTGTTCGCCATACCCGCTGCCGACAAGGAGACGGTCAAGGCCGACTTCAATGTGTTCGTGGCTCAGGTAGAGGACGAGTTTCATGTTACCGACACCACGATGAAGTTCAGCCTGGTAAGCGCCGATGCCACCCATGTTCTCCCCGCCCAGGTAGGCACCAACATCGTGCTGGCTCTGCAGGCTGTAGACAATGGCGTGTTTGCCATGTGCCAGGACGAGGCGCTGGACTGGCTGGTAGAGACCTCGAGCAATGTGGCCGCAGTGAAGACTACCGACACACAGGTAGAGGTTCTGTCGTCGCAGCGCTCCAATGTGATGAGCAACCTGGACAACATGTGCAACACCGTAGCTGCGGCTTACCGTCTGGCCGGCGCCAAGGTGATGACTACCGACGGCTATCCTGCCTGGAAGATGAACCCCGACAGCAAGCTGGTAGACATAACCGTAGCTGCCTATCGCAAGCTGTTTGGCAAGGAACCCAAGGTGCTTGGTATACACGCCGGACTGGAGTGCGGCCTGTTCTCAGAGCGCTATCCGGAGCTCGACATGGTGAGTTTCGGGCCCACACTGCGCTATGTGCACACCCCCGATGAGCGGTTGCTCATACCTACCGTACAGATGGTATGGGATCATCTGTTGGAGATACTCAAGAACATACCCGAATAACAAGTTAGGTTATAATCGAGTAGGAGGAAAACGAAGTAGTTTTCCTCCTACTTTCGTTTTCCGACCTCTCACACCACCGTACATGCGGT
>CAKPRX010000130.1 GCA_934183135.1 uncultured Prevotella sp. | reverse complement strand
GAGCTGGGCAAGTTCTTCCCGGACAAGGCCAAGGTGAGCGCCCCGCTTTACTACTCGGTGTCCAAGGAGACCACCACGCCCAAGTACAATCCCCTGGACACCGACATGAGGCTCAAGGACGCGCTGGAGTCGGCCGGGTCCGACCACGAGCGCGACTCTATCAACAGCATAGCCGTCACCCGGACCACCAACACCAACTTCTCGCTCTCCAATGTACGCGTGGGAATACAGAACAAGCGTCACCCGATGCCATACGACCCGGCCAACTTCTCCGTGACCTACAGTCACTCGCACAGGCAGACCAGTGGCGAGACAACGGTGTACGAGAGAGAGGACAACTGGCGCGGGGCGCTCGCATATACCTGGACGCCGGTCTTCAAGGCCTGGGAGCCGTTTCGCAAGATGAAGACCAGGTCCAAGTGGGCCGACATCCTGAAGCGGTTTGGCCTCAACTGGCTGCCGCAGAACGTGGGCTTCAATACCGAGATGACCCGTAACTACTACGAGCTGCAAGAGCGCGATATGGAAGACCTCGGCGGAAGTCAGCTGCCCCTCACCTTCAGCTCACAGTTTCTCTGGAACCGCGAGCTGACCCTCCGCTGGGACCTCACGCGTAACTTGCACATGAACTTCCAGAGCGCCACGCACGCCGAGGTCGAGGAGCCATACGCCCCGGTTAACAAGGAACGCTACCCGGATGCCTATGCGGCCTGGAAGGACTCTGTCAAGACCAGTCTGAGGCACATGGGCACGCCCCTGGACTACAGCCAGTCGTTCACGATGTCGTACCAGGTGCCCCTGAACCTCATCCCCATCTTCGACTGGTTCAATGCCAACGCCAACTATACCGCCACGTACAACTGGGCCCGAGGCACCTCGCTGGACGACGGCACCTCGCTGGGTAACAGTATCGTGAGCAACCGCGACCTTAACATCAGCTCCACCTGGAATATGGAGAGGCTCTACAACCATATCCCCTTCCTGCGTAAGACCAACGACAGGTTCCGCAAGGAGAAGAGCAAGGCCGAGATGGACCGCGAGCGGGCCGCCAAGGCCAAGGCGCGCGCCGAGGCGAGGAAGACGGCTAACGCCAAGGATGCTGCCGCCGAACAGCAGAAGAAGAGCCTGCCCATGAACCGCCGCAGCTATGAGCGCGAGGTGACCCTGATGCCCGACACCACCATCAGCCTGACCCACAGCAAGCGCACCCGGCGCATAGTGGTAACGGCCAGAACCAAGGAGGGGCGTCCCTTTAAGCTGGAGTACAAGCGCCTGAACGACAACCAGATAAGAATACTCAACCGCGTAGACTCGGCTACCAAGGTCAAGGTCACGGTGACCCCCAAGGAACCCCTGGAGGAGAAGACGTGGTACAAGACGGCCCAGAGTGTGGCCCGGGTGCTGATGATGGCACGCAGTGTGAGTGTAAGTTACCGCAACCAGTACGCCCTGTCGCTTCCCGGATTTATGCCGATGGTGGGCAACGCCTTCGGGCAGAAGCGCGGCGACGGCCTGCTCTCTCCCGGCCTCGATTTTGCCTTTGGACTGATAGACGACAGCTACATAGACCGCGCCCGCGACAATGGCTGGCTGCTTATGAACGACTCGGTGGCCACCCCGGCCACCACCAGCCAGACCTCGGACCTGCAGATACGCATGACGCTGGAGCCTATACGCAACCTGAAGATAGACCTGACGGCCAGCCGGACGGAGAACCGCTCCAAGAGCATACAGTATATGTACGCCGGAAGTCCCACCACGCAGAGTGGCACGTTCACCATGACCACCCTGTCGCTCAAGAGCGCTTTCGGTGCCATGGGCAGTTCGGACAACGGTTTCCACTCGTCGGTCTTTGACCGCTTCTGCCGTTCGCTCGACGCCTTCCGCGACCGTGTCGAGGCCCGCTATGCCGGTGCCCTGTACCCTGCGGGCAGCGCCCTGGCCGGCAAGCCCTTTGACCCGGCCAACGGGAGTGTCAACAAGTACAGCGCCGATGTCATGGTGCCTGCCTTCCTGGCCTCGTACACCAGCATGGGCGGCGGCCTGGACATCTTCCCGTCGCTGGCGCGCATCCTGCCCAACTGGACGATGCGCTATAGCGGCCTGGCCAAGCTGCCCTGGTTCCGCGACGTGTTCAAGAGCTTCAACATCAACCACGCCTACCGCAGCGTGTATGCCGTGGGCTCCTACAGTACTTACAGTACGTTCCAGGAGTTTATGAACGGATTGGGATTCGTAACCGACGCCACCACAGGACTGCCCTCGCCCAGCAGCATGTACAACGTGTCGAGCGTAAGTATCAACGAGGCGTTCTCGCCGTTGCTGGGTGTAGACATGACGTTCGACAACAACCTTACCGCCAAGCTCGAGTACCGCACCACGAGGGTGCTTAACCTGAGCATGACCAGTGTGCAGCTCAACGAGGCTTCGAGCCACGACTGGGTGATAGGCATGGGCTACCGCATCAACAACTTTAAACTGTTAGGGCCGCGCAATATGCGCAAGGTGAGGGGCCGCAAGAAGGGCGACGCCACCGCGGCCACCACTACCGCGGCCCGGGGCGGCACCAACAATGACCTGAACCTGAGGCTCGACCTGAGCTACCGCCGCCAGGCCAGCATCAGCCGCGACATAGCCTCGGTGAGCAGTTTTGCCAGCAGCGGCAACACCGCGTTTAAGCTCAGCTTCATGGCCGACTATACCTTGTCGAGGCTGCTCACCCTCAGTTTCTACTACGACAGGCAGACTAACACGCCCCTGCTGGCCAGCAACAGCTATCCTACCACCACGCGCGACTTCGGACTGAGCATTAAGTTCAGTCTGACCCGATAGGGCGTGGCCCCCATGGCCTTACTCCAAATGATAATAATCCTTAATTTTGTCGCCGTCATGGTGCCCGTGTCGCTAAGATACACTATATTAGCCCCGACAATCATTCTAAAAGAAAGGAGCAACTATGACAGAAACCAAGCAAGTGTACCGTTGTGCCGTGTGTGGCAATATGGTCGAAGTAGTCCATGCCGGCGGCGGAACGCTGACCTGCTGCGGTCAGCCCATGCAACTGTTGGAAGCCAACACCACCGATGCCGCTACGGAGAAGCACGTACCGGTGATAGAGCCCATCCAGGGTGGCTACCGGGTAACGGTGGGCAGCACCATGCACCCCATGACCCCTGCCCACTACATCCAGTGGATAGAGCTGATAACCGCCCGTGGCGTAATGCGTCGCTACCTGGAGCCCACGGCCGAGCCCGTGGCCGTGTTTATGACCACCGAGCCTGTGGTGGGTGCCCGCGAGTACTGCAACCTGCATGGTCTGTGGGCGGCCCGTCTCTGACGGTGCGCCCATAGCTACAGCCCCTACATCCCTGCTGACGGGTATCAGGCCCGTCAGCAGGGATTTTTAATGGGCGGTGGCTCCTCATGCCGATGTATGCCCTCGCGGCAGTGTTAACTTCTTGCCTCTAAGCTATTGGTGTGTATTGTAAATATTTTTCTGATAATGTATAAATATACATTTTGGCCCTTTCGCCACCGGGCGAGGGCTTTTCGGGCTTCTGTATTTCGTCTGTACGCTCGCCGAGGGGATGGCGGCGGCGAAAATGGCAAATTTCAGGCCACCCGAAAACGACCTTTTTCGTGCTCGCGATGGTCATTAGAATCGTAATGACCATCGCGAGCAAAAAAATGACCA
>CAKPRX010000129.1 GCA_934183135.1 uncultured Prevotella sp. | reverse complement strand
TTTCTCGTGTTTCGGCATCGGGCGAGGGCTTTTCGGGCTTCTGTAGTTTGTCTGTACGCTCGCCGAGGGGACGACGGTGGCGAAAACGGCAATTTTCGGACCACCCGAAAACCGTCATTTCAGTGCTCGCGATGGTCATTAGAATCGTAATGACCATCGCGAGCACTAAAATGACCATCGCGGCGACTCCAAAAACCATCCTCTGCTGAGCCGAAAATAGCGGTAAAAAAGACGCCAAATGCCCCTGTTTTGTAAAATGTTGTTACTTTTACAGCCCTCGCGCTGCCCCAAACCACCCCCGATGACCTCAAAAATCGTCCTGGTTTGTTAGATTTTCCCGAAAATTATGTCCCGTAGAGCGGCCGTTGCGACTGTATATTTATACATTATCGCCCCTCGTTTTGCATAAATATACAGCCGTGTGTAAAGGTTTTTCTCTGTTTTAGCCATGGACGTAACGACGGCAGGGCCTATGGCCTTTCCCCCAGGTCGCCTGCACCTCGGCCATCCGGGCAACTTCGCTGTGCCCTATGTCTATTGTGGCTGTGCTTGCGTGCTCCCTCAGTCTTGTAAACAGAGACAGGGCAGAGCCTCTCGGGTGTCGAGGCTCTGCCCTGTAGGGTCGCGGGGGCAGCCAGAGGCTTATCTGTGCCCGTTGCTGATGGTGATGTGGCGCTCTATGGGCACCAGGTTGGCCTGGCCCTTAGCCCCGCCAAACGTCTTGCTGTCCTTGGCCACACCCTGGCCGGCCACCTGCTGCGGCAAGCGCTTCCGCAGGCTGAAGTCGTCCTCCTCGTCTATGTTCTGGCCCACCGAGGTGCCCTGGAACTCGGTCGTGGAGAGCTTGTCCAGGTTCGAGTAGGCTATCAGCATGTTGACAGGCGTACCATTGGGCGTCGACGGGTCAAAGGAAATCTCTATGCCCCCCGTCTCGTTGACACACCAGGAGAAGTTGGTGGTAACCGTCCCCTCATTGTCATTGGTCCGCCACTCGGTGCCCCGTCCCTGCGTGTCCGACGAGGCGCTCAGTTCGAAGTGCCACGTTACCTGGTAGTCAGTGCGCACCGTCTGTCCGTTAGCATCCTTGTAGTACATGGCCAGCGGCCCCTCCCACTCGCCGTTCAGGTAGCGGGCCATGGTGGTGCGGCTCTTGTATATCTCCGAGCTTACGGCATTGGTGAAGTCGCGGTAGTCGTAGTCGCTGGCGTACGGGTAGTAGTAGTCAAACCATTCGGCCGTGGTGCGCTGGTCGGTACCGAAGTCGCCGTAGCGGCCAAAGTAGCCGTCCAGGGCCTCGTTCAGGTCAAAGTAGTAGGGGTGTTCATGGTCGTCCTCGCACGATGTGAGGGCGAGCGAAGCGATGGCTATGAGCGCCACCGTCATCAGGGCTGTTAACTTCTTCATAAGCGTATCTTTATTCGGTTTCTTTGTTCTTATGTCTGCAAAGGTAGTGCTTCCTGCCAATACTCCCAACGGAAAAAGGATATATTTCGGTAGGTTTTCCCTACTCCTCGGTAGGATTTCCCTAATCCATAAAAAAAATACCAGTCACGTTTGCCGTCTCACGATAAAATGGCTACCTTTGCACATACTGATAAAACGACATTTATAGATAATAACAGAGATGAAAACCGTTTACGATTTTGCTGTCAAGGACAGAAAGGGAAAGGAAGTGTCCCTCCGCGAGTACGCCAATGAGGTGCTTCTGATAGTCAACACAGCCACCAAGTGTGGCTTCACCCCTCAGTACGAGGAGCTGGAGGCACTCTACAAGAAATATCATACCCAGGGCTTCGAGATACTCGACTTCCCCTGCAACCAGTTTGGCCAGCAGGCCCCTGGTACTGACGAGTCTATACACAACTTCTGCAAGCTCACCTACGGCACCGACTTTCCCCGGTTCAAGAAGGTCAAGGTCAACGGCGATGACGCCGACCCGCTCTTCAAGTTCCTCAAGGAGCAGCGCGGTTTTGCCGGCTGGGACGACAGTCACCCCCTTACGCCCGTGCTCGACAAGCTGCTCAGCGAGGCCGACCCCGACTACAAGTCCAAGGCCGACATCAAGTGGAATTTTACCAAGTTCCTCATCAACAAGCGAGGGCAGGTAGTGGCCCGTTTTGAGCCCACCGAGAAGATAGAGCATATCGAGAAGCAGATACAGGAGCTCCTGGCCTAATCCCCCCGCGACGACTATGCAACACACCAAGTGCCTTATCATCGGCAGCGGCCCTGCCGGCTACACCGCCGCCATCTATGCCGGCCGCGCCAACCTGCAGCCCATCGAGTACTGCGGTCTGCAGCCCGGTGGCCAGCTCACCCAGACCACCATCGTTGAGAATTTTCCCGGCTATCCACAAGGGGTAGACGCCAATCTGATGATGACGGACCTGCGCCAGCAGGCCGAGCGCTTCGGCGCCGACATCCGCGACGGCGTCATTGTCAAGGCCGACTTCACCAAGCGCCCCTATGTGCTCACCACCGACCGCGGCGACGAGCTGTCGGCCGACACCGTCATCATAGCCACCGGTGCCAGCGCCAAGTATCTGGGCCTGGCCGACGAGCAGAAGTACAATGGGCAGGGCGTGTCGGCCTGTGCCACCTGCGATGGCTTCTTCTACCGTAAGAAGGTAGTCGCCGTGGTGGGCGGCGGCGACACCGCCTGCGAGGAGGCCACCTATCTGGCCGGGCTGTGTGCCAAGGTGTACATGATAGTACGCAAGCCCTATCTGCGGGCTTCTGACATCATGCGCAAGCGTGTCAGCGAGAACCCCAAGATAGAGATACTCTACGAGCACAATGCCGAGGGCCTCTATGGCGATAATGGCGTAGAGGGCGTTCACCTCGTGGCCCGCCGTGGCGAGCCCGACGAGCGTCACTATGACCTGCCCATCGACGGCTTCTTCCTCGCCATCGGTCACCGCCCTAACACCGACGTGTTCCGCGGCCAGCTCGACATGGATGCCCAGGGCTATATACGTACCCAGGGTGCCTCGCCCTGTACCAGTGTTGAGGGCGTCTTCGCCGCCGGCGACTGCGCCGACCCCTCCTACCGCCAGGCCATCGTGGCCGCTGGCAGTGGCTGTAAGGCGGCCCTCGAGGCCGAACGCTACCTTAACCGATAGCCTACACCTTATTATATATATACGTCCGGGCGACGGTGTCCTCCTACACACAGGGGGACAGCCGTCGCCCGGATGACTTTTGCCCCATGGGCGGCAATTATCTGCGCCTGGCCAAAAATGATGGTTATTATGTCAAAAAACACGCATGGCAAGCCCGAAAAACACCTAAATTTGCAAACGCTAATCTTTAGCTACGCCATACGCGTTTACTGTATAAACAAAAAATAACAAACCCTATGCCCATCAAGACAAGAATAGCCCTCGTAGCAGCCCTCGTGGTGGCCAACATGACGGCCAGCGCCAAGGACTATAACGTTACCGACTTCGGAGCCAAGGCCGACGGCACCACGCTTAACACCAACATCATCCAGCACGCCATAGACTACGTCAGTGCGCAGGGTGGCGGCACCGTGGTGTTCACCCCGGGCCGGTATCTTACCGGTACTGTCTACATCAAGTCGGGCGTGACGATCGAGCTGCAGAGTGGCTCCGAACTGTTAGGCTCTACCAATCCCTGGGACTACGATAAGAACCCCATCGTGAACTGGCAGTCGCTCATCTTTGCCATACGCCAGCACGACATAGGCATTAAGGGCCAGGGCACCATCAACGGCCAGGGCGCGCAGACCGCCAACAACAAGGTAGACATCATTAACCGCGGCCTGTACGACGACCCGCTGCGCAACGGCCGTCCCTACGAGGGCAACCGCCCCATGAACATCTACTTCCGTGAGTGCGAGAACATCCGCATTGAGGGCATCACCCTGCGCGACCCTGCCAGCTGGAACCAGACATACGACCAGTGCCGTAACCTGGTGGTCGACGGCATTACCGTAGACAGCAAGGCTTACTGGAACAATGACGGCATAGACGTGATAGACTGCGACGGCGTGGTGATACGC
>CAKPRX010000128.1 GCA_934183135.1 uncultured Prevotella sp. | reverse complement strand
GCGTGAAAGCCTCTCCGGCAAAGATGGTCAGACCGATATTGTCGTTCGGGCGACCAGCGATAAACTCGGCGGCTACGCTCTTGGCGGCCTCTATACGGTTAGGGCGCAAGTCCTCGGCCAGCATAGAGGTCGACACGTCCATGGCCAGCATAATGTCTATACCCTCTACCGACCGCTTGTCCCACGCATTGTGTGTCTGAGGCCTGGCCAGGATGATAACGACCAGTATATAGGTCATGCACCTTAACACCATGGGCAGATTGATGATGCGTATGCGCCAGCTCTTAGGTGCATACTGATAGGCGAACGTGTCGCCCATCCGTATTGTGGGCTCGCTGTGCCGCCGGTATAAGAAGTACCATAATATATATGGTATCAGCAGCAGTAGCAGCAAGAAGTATTCTTTGTTTGCAAATTCCATGTCACATTACAAGTTGAATGGCACTATATACTATATATGCCAGCAGTACGGCCACAGCCGCTAATACTACGGAGATAATCCACTTGATGGCACGGCGTGTCTGCCGGCTACGCTTGTCGGCCTCGCTCAGCTTGGGCACTATCCGCTCCTCGGTGGGCGCGTTCTCCTGCTTGGTCTGGTCTATGAAGTTGATGGCGTTGACCAGGTTGAGGTCGTTCTCGTTAATCAGGGTCGAGTACTTGGCAAACTTTACCAAATCGGCAGTAATGAACAGTTCGCGCAACTCGTCTATCATTTTCTTATCTCCACATTGCTGAAGACGGTCGATTATCTCGGCCGATGTCATCTCCATGGCGTTGAAACCAAAGCGCTCCTTGATATACTGGCGCAGGGCTTCTGTCAGTTGGGTGTAATAAGTCTTCTGGTCCTCGGAATGTTCCAGGTTCTCGGCCTTTATCTTCTGCATGGCACTAAGGGCCCGCTGATGTGGCAACACGCGCTTTACGATACGTATCTTGGTCACGATAGGCTTATTCTCACGCAGGCGGATGTACAAGTAGTACGCCAACGCGCAGCCAAGCAGCATGATAACGCTCAGCCAAAACAATGGACTCCACTCGCTCCACATAAATGGATTATCCTGTACTCCCTTAGGAGGAAAGAACTGATTGGGATGCAGGGTGTCTACATCGACGGTCACCACCTTCAGCGCCAACTGGTTGGCGGCATAGACCTTACCGTTGACCCTAACCTTCATGCCCGGAATGGGGTACAGTTTCTCGTCAAACGAGGTAAGGGTGATGCGCTTCGTGGTTCGCACAAGGTTACCGTCTACCTGCTCGGAGCCCCCGTCGGCCACGTCCAACACCTCGACCCCTGGCACCAGATACTGCGAAGCTCTGAGCTTAGGCCAGGTAATACGGGCGTTCTGCGGAGCCGTCACCCCCACTTCCAGATGAGCCTGCTGGCCCACCAATATACTGATGGAATCTATCTTTGCCTCGACGGTAACCTGCGCCGACGCCTCTGCAGCTACGGCCAGGGTCCATACGGACATTAATAAATATCTCAAAAACGTTTTCATTCGTCTACCTTACTTTATTAGCTATCTCCGCGCTGCGCAAACAGCAACATCAGATAGCGTACATAGTCCTCGTTGGTGGCCACCGACACCCAGTCGACCTTGCTCTTGGCAAACAACTGGCGGAGAGCCTCCTCGCGATGAACCCAATACTGCGCATGGGCCTGGCGGAGCCGCTTGCTCGACGTGTCGATATACGTCTCGTGTCCTGTCTCAGCATCGCACACCTTGAGTAGGCCCACATCGGGCAGCTGCTTGGCCCTGGGGTCGTACACCTGGATTGCTGCCAGGTCGTGCTTCTGGCTGGCTATCTGTAGCTGAGTCTGAAAATCGCTACGGGTGTAGAAGTCGCTCAGCAGGAAGGCCGTGCAGCGCCGGCGGGCCACACGGGTAAGAAACTCGATGGCCATGCCGATGTCCGTGCGCTTGCTCTGCGGATGGAAATCGAGCATCTCGCGGATAATATAAAGGATGTGGTGACGTCCCTTCTTGGGCGGTATGTATTTCTCTATACGGTCTGAGAAGAAGATGACGCCTATCTTGTCGTTATTCTGTATGGCGCTGAAAGCCAGGGTAGCGGCTATCTCGGTAACCATATCGCGCTTGAACTGGCCAGTAGTTCCGAAGTCAAGGGAGCCCGACACGTCGACCAGCAACATGACCGTAAGCTCGCGCTCTTCCTCAAACACCTTGACATAGGGCCTGTGGAAACGCGCCGTAACGTTCCAGTCTATATCCCTGACATCATCGCCGTACTGGTATTCGCGCACCTCGGAAAAGGCCATACCTCTGCCCTTAAAGGCAGAATGATACTGCCCCGCAAAGATATTCTGGCTCAGTCCACGAGTCTTTATTTCTATCCTCCTTACTTTCTTCAGTATCTCAGATGTATCCATCAAGGAACCTCTACTTTATTGATAATCTTAGAAACTATCTCCTCAGAGTTGACATTGTTGGCCTCGGCCTCATAGCTCAGGCCGATGCGCAGCACGTCGTGGGCCACGGCGCGCACATCCTCGGGAACCACATAGCCACGATGCTTGACAAAGGCATAAGCGCGCGAAGCCTTGGCCAGGTTGATGCTGGCACGTGGACTGCCGCCAAAGGTAATCATGTCCTCAAGTTCTTTCAGGCCGTAGCGTGAGGGATAGCGGGTGGCAAACACGATGTCGGCTATGTACTGCTCTATCTTCTCGTCGATATATACCTGGCTGACCACTTCCCTGGCGCGCAGTATCTCGTCGGCCGTGGTAACGGGACTTACCTTGGGCAGCGAGCCCAAGAGGTTCTCGCGCATTATCTTCTTTTCCTCCTCGATGGTGGGATAGTCTATGATGACTTTCAGCATGAACCTGTCGACCTGAGCTTCGGGCAGCTGATACGTACCCTCCTGCTCTATGGGGTTCTGAGTAGCCATGACGAGGAAGGGAGTAGGCATGGCGAATGTGCTGTCGCCTATGGTAACCTGGTGCTCCTGCATGGCTTCGAGCAGGGCGCTCTGCACCTTGGCCGGAGCACGGTTTATCTCATCGGCCAGCACGAAGTTGGCAAACACGGGGCCCTTCTTGACCTGGAAGCGCTCTTCCTTCTGGCTGTAAATCATGGTGCCCACCACATCGGCCGGCAACAGGTCTGGGGTGAACTGTATACGACTGTACTTGGCGTCAATGAGCTGTGCCAGGGTCTTTATGGCCAGTGTCTTGGCCAGTCCGGGCACACCCTCTAACAGTATATGACCGTCGCTGAGCAGCGATATGAGCAGCGAGTCCACAAGGTGCTTCTGCCCTACTATTACACGGTCCATACCCGCTGTCAGGTTAGTGACAAAGGTACTCTGTTGTTCAATCCGCATATTCAGCTCGCGGATATCAATAGCTTCTGCCATACTCTTATCTATCTATTTTTGTTAAATTTAATACCATGACAGCGCTACGGGGCCACAGGGAGCCTGCTCCGGGTGGCCGGGCACCGTCTATCTACTGCAAAAGTACTACAAAACATAGACAGAGGCGAAAGTAAGGTTCTAAATAATATTAAAAAAAGGGGACAAACTGATAAATTAAGATATTTTTCAACTATGCCATGGCCTGTATCTCGTCGTAAATGCGCTGCACGGGCAGCCCCATGACGTTGAAGAAACTGCCGCGGAGCGACGTTACGCCGATATAGCCTATCCACTCCTGGATGCCGTAGGCTCCGGCCTTGTCCAGCGGGCGATAGGTGTCTACATAGTAGTCTATCTCGCTGTCGCTAAGGGTTCTGAAGGTTACCTCGGTCGTCACGTGAAAGGCACGCTGCCCCTGCGTGGTGGTAAGGGCCACGCCCGTGATGACACGGTGGGTCTGCCCACTCAGTTCGTGCAGCATGCGCCGGGCCTCGGCCTCGTCGGCCGGCTTGCCCAGTACCTCGTCGCCCAGCACCACTACCGTGTCGGCCGTAACGAGCAGCTCGCCGGGACTGAGGATATAGGCGGCCGCCTTCTCGCAGGCTATGTACTGCGCTACCTGTTCCACGGGCAGGTCGGCGGGGTACTCCTCGCTTATGCCGGGCATCACCCGTACCTCGAAGTCTACATCAAGTCCCTTCATCAGTTCCTTGCGCCGTGGCGAGTTAGAGGCCAGTATTATCTTGTACTTGTTTGCTATCATCGTTTTTGTCTGTTTTACCACCCGAAAG
>CAKPRX010000127.1 GCA_934183135.1 uncultured Prevotella sp. | reverse complement strand
CGCATAGGCAGCGTGTGGCTCGAGGCGCCTATCATTATGACCCCCGACGAGTACAGGCGCTGGAGCGAGCGCCAGGCACGCAGCCGTTTTTACCGGAGCAAGAACGACGAGATATACCAGGCCAAGGGCAAGGAGAAGTTCGACTTCTCGGACATGCACTTCGACCTCGGCCCGGCCGAGAAAATCTTCGGCCCCGGCGGTGTGCGCATCAAGACCCAGGGTAGTGCTGAGCTCAAGTTTGGCGCTACCCTCAAGAATATAGACAATCCCAGTCTGCCCATCCGCAACCGCAAGACCACCACCATAGACTTTGACGAGAAGATTAACCTGAACGTTAACGGTAAGGTAGGCGACAAGGTCAACATGAACCTTAACTACAACACCGACGCGACATTCGACTTTGATACCCAGAACCTCAAGCTCAAGTACGATGGCAAGGAGGACGAGATAGTCAAGCTGGTCGAGGCCGGCAATGTGTCGTTCCCGTCTAACTCGTCGTTGGTAAAGGGTGCCAGCTCGCTGTTCGGACTGCGTACGGACTTGCAGTTCGGCCGACTGAAGCTGCAGCTGGTGGCCTCGCAGAAGAAGAGTACCACCACCAGCGTGTCGTCTAAGGGCGGCGTACAGCTCACCCCGTTCGAAATCAATGTGGCCAACTATGAGGAGAACATGCACTTCTTCCTGTCGCAGTACTTCAGGAGCAAGTACGATGCCGCCATGCGCACCCTGCCCAACCTTACCACCGGCGTTACCATCAACCGCATCGAGATATG
Source organism: uncultured Prevotella sp. (assembly GCA_934183135.1). Taxonomy (GTDB): domain Bacteria; phylum Bacteroidota; class Bacteroidia; order Bacteroidales; family Bacteroidaceae; genus Prevotella. The sequence goes on along the minus strand of CAKPRX010000127.1, from coordinate 3,467 downwards.
GGTGACCAACAAGACCGGAACCGCCACCAATACCCGCAACATCGTGGCGCTGACCGACCTGGGCGAGAACCAGAAAGTGTCTAACCCCATGTGGGGCGTAACGGGCCAGGCGGTACCCTCCAACACGGCCAACAGCGAGTACCAGACCCTTACCACCGCCTACGCCGATGCCCGCGACATCGATGCCACCACCTCTACGCTCGACGGGGCAGGCCTGGTGGGCGGGGCCGACTACGAGAAACTCGAGAGTGCCCGCTTGCTGAGTCCATCGGAGTACACCCTCAACTCAGCCCTTGGCTATGTGTCGCTGCGCACCACCCTGCAGAGCGACCAGGTGCTGGCGGTGGCCTACGAGTACACCTATGGCGGCGTAACGTACCAGGTGGGTGAGTTCGCAGCCGATGTTACCGATGTAACCAAGGCTCTCTACGTCAAGGCGCTGAAGAATACGAGCAACAACCCCACTCAGGCCAACTGGGACCTGATGATGAAGAACGTGTACAGCCTCGCCTCGAGTGTGGAGAAGGAAAAGTTCAGGCTCGATGTCAAGTTCCAGAGCGACACGGCAGGCGTGTACCTTAATTATATACCTGAGACGCAGGTTAAGAGTACTCCCCTCATCCGTGTCTTGGGCGCCGACCGGCTGGACAACAACAATAAGCCCAACCCTAACGGCTACTTCGACTATGTAGAGGGCTATACCGTGAGCAATGGCCGCGTGTTCTTCCCCTGCGTAGAGCCTTTCGGATCGTACATGTACTCTTACCTGGTGTCCAAGGGCGTGGCCCCCGACCGCGCCACCCGCTATGCCTTTACCGAGCTGTACGACTCGACCCGCACGGTGGCCAGGCAGATAGCCGAGAAGAACAAGTACATCCTGACGGGCCAGTTCAAGGGCAGCGCGGCCGGCGTCATCTCGCTCGGAGCCTACAATGTGCCCCAGGGGTCGGTCGTGGTAACGGCCGGAGGTGTCACCCTGGTCGAGGGAACAGACTACACGGTCGACTATAGTGCCGGCGAGGTTACGCTGCTTAACCAGAGCCTCATAGATGCAGGCACACAGGTCAACGTGTCGCTCGAGAGCAACTCGGACTACGCTCAGCAGCGCAAGACGATGTTCGGCCTGAACTGGGAGTACGACTTTAGCAAGGAGTTTCAGCTCAGCGGTACGCTGCAGCATCTCTCTGAGCAGGCCCTGACTACCAAGGTGAACATGGGAGCCGAGCCGCTGAACAATACGCTGTGGGGCGTCAACCTAAACTGGAAGAAGGAGAGTCAGTGGCTTACCAATGTACTCGACAAGATACCCTTCCTGCATGTGACGCAGCCTTCGCAGATTTCGTTCAATGCCGAGTTCGCGCAGCTGATAGCCGGCCAGAGCCACGGGACGCAGGACAACGCCTCGTACCTGGACGACTTCGAGAATACGACCAGCAAGATAGATGTGTCGACACCCTCGGCATGGATAGTGTCCAGCGTGCCGTCGACCATGCCCAACTACAACGACAAGACGACCCTCAGGAGCGGTTACGACCGCTCTCTCCTGGCCTGGTATAACATAGACCCGCTCTTTACCCGCCGTAGCAGCTCGCTTACCCCTGGTCATATCAAGAGCGATCTCGAGCAGCTGTCTAACCACTACGTGCGCGAGGTGCTGGTAAGCGAGCTCTATCCTAACCGCGACCAGAGCAGCTACAACGGAGCCATCTCCACGCTGCCTATCCTGAACCTGGCCTACTACCCCCGTGAGCGAGGCCCGTACAACTTTAACCCCGACCTGAACCGCGACGGTACGCTCAACAGCCCTCAGACCAAGTGGGGCGGCATGATGCGCAAGCTCAATACCAATGACTTCGAGGCGGCCAACATCGAGTACGTGGAGTTCTGGCTCATGGACCCCTTCATCTATACCAACCAGCAGGCCGATGCCGGTGAATATGGCGGCGACTTCTATATCAACCTGGGCGAGGTGAGCGAGGACGTGCTGCGCGATGGCAAGAAGTTCTACGAGAGCGGCATGCCCGTCGACGGTTCCCAGAGCTACGTCACCACCCAGTGGGGTAAGGTGCCCACCCAGGCTAACGTCACCTACGCCTTTGCCACTACCTCGGGCAGCCGTGCCCTTCAGGACGTGGGCTTCAACGGACTGCGCGACGAGGAAGAACGCCAGTTTGAGTCGTACCAAGAGTTCCTCCGTGCCGCCCAGGGCAAGGTCAGCCCCGAGGTCTACGACTCCATCCTCAATGACCCGGCCAACGACGACTACCACTACTTCCGCGGCTCCGACTACGACCGGGCCAAGACCTCTATCCTGGACCGCTATAAGCGCATCAACAACCCGCAGGGCAACTCGCCCGACTCCGACAGCCGTACCGAGGGCTATGACACCTCGTATAAGACCACCCCTGATGTCGAGGACATCAACCAGGACTACACCCTCAATGAGTACGAGAAATACTATCAGTACCACATATCCATCCGCCCCCAGGACATGGTGGTGGGCCACAACTACATCGTTGACCGCCGCGACGCCACGGCCCCGCTGCGCAACGGCACTTCTGCCAAGGTCACCTGGTACCAGTTTCGCATACCGCTGGAAGACTACGAGCGGCGTGTAGGCAATATATCCGACTTCACCAGCATGAGGTTCATGCGCATGTTCCTCACCGGGTTTACCCATCCCATCGTAATGCGCTTCGGCAGCCTGGACCTGGTCAAGGGCGAGTGGCGTATGTACAACCAGCCGCTCGACGCGGCGGCCTCGGCTTCGGGCAAGATGACCGTGAGCTCTATTAATATAGAGGAGAACAACGACAAGACCCCTGTTAACTACGTGCTGCCCCCAGGCATAACCAGGGCGCAGGACCCCACGCAGCCCCAGCTGGTCGAGGCCAATGAGCAGGCTCTCAACATGGTGGTAACCGACCTTGGCACCAACGAGTCCAAGGCCGTCTACAAGAATACGACCCTCGACCTGCGCCAGTATCGCCGCTTGCAGATGTTCGTGCATGCCAATGCGATGGAACAGAATACTACGGCGCTCGCCGACGACCAGATGGCGGTATTCGTAAGGCTGGGCAGCGACTACAAGACCAACTACTACGAGTACGAGATACCCCTGAAACTCACCGCAGCCGGTGTGTACGACAAGTATTCGCGCGCTGACTGCGAGAAGGTGTGGCCCAGCGCCAACATGATGGACATACCCCTCTCCGTGTTTACCCGCATCAAGAAAGAGCGTAACCTGGCCAAGGCCCAGGGCACCGCCTCGTATGCCCGGGAGTTCTCGGCTTACGACTCTGAACACCCGGCTAACCGTGTGAGCATCGTGGGCAACCCCACGTTAGGCGAGGTGAAGACCATGATGATAGGTGTGCGCAACAAGGCTGGCTCGGCCAAGTCGGCAGAGGTCTGGGTCAACGAGCTGCGCCTCAAGGAGTACAACAACAGCGGCGGCTGGGCCGCAC
>CAKPRX010000126.1 GCA_934183135.1 uncultured Prevotella sp. | reverse complement strand
GTTGTTCTGAGAGTAGAAACGGCCCACAGCCAACAGGTACAGAACTTGCTGGTTCATGCCCTCCTCGCTGTTTATCAGACTGGTAATCATCTGTTTGGCATCGGCGCTTACTGTGGGCAGGTCCAGGCCGAAGTCTACTTTGGGCGAGTTGGGTGTCCCCGAGATATTCATCAGGCAGTTAACACGGATATTGTTACTGGTAAAAGAGCGGCCGATACTGAGGTCGGACAGGCTGACGCCGTTAACCGCATATTGGGCTTTCAGGTTGAGCACGGCATCCATGGCGTTGCCCCCAAACCCGATGGTACCACCGGGGAGGAACTGGAAGTCGCGCCGGATAATGTTCTGGATGGTGAGCTTGTAGATACCATGGTCTACCTCGTAAGTGCCAAACATATCGAAGTCGCCCTTATTAAAGTAGGTGGCCCTTATCGTACCATTGCCATTGAGCGCTATGTAGTCGCCCGAGCGCTTGTCCATCAAGACTCTAAGCGTGGCGTCAGGGGTGCAGTTGATGAGCAGGTTCATGTGTATGTCGCTCGGTATATCTATCAGTGTGTTGTCTATGCTGTCGGCCGGCATGTTGGCAGAAACCGCTGCCAGTGCCGTGCTGTCTCTGTCGGTCCAGTGAATAAAAGACTGGTTGCTGATGGCATCGGGACTTGCCGCGTTGTATTCGATAAACGAGCCTTTCTCGGGGGTAAGGTTGGCATCGATGCGCACCTCGCCACTCTTGCCCTGGATGCGGCAGTCGCCTGTGGCGAAGACCGTACCGTAGAAGGTGTTGTCACCATAGTCCTTGAAGTCATAGGCCAACAGGTTGCTGGCCTTGACGCCGATGTCATAAGAAAGCTTGGTAAGATGCTTATGGTACAGGCTTCCGTTAACGGTGCCATGGTTTCCGTTGCGGTCGCGTACGACATCACCCTGTAGCTTTATCTCGTCGGGGACCATCTTGATGGGGCAGTTCTCTAAAGTGTAGGTGGCGTTGAGAGGCTTGATGTTAACGGTGCCGTTGACCGTAACATCGCCTTCCAGATTAACTTCCTTCAGGTCGCCATAGACCCGTACGTTGCCATTGGTCTGCAGGTCTACATCCTTCATAAAACTGCTGCAGAAACTTTCCAGAAACTCGCCCCGGGTGTTGTTGGCGCGTATGCGCAGGTCTATGTAGTTGCGGGCCGGCGACACGTACCCGTTAATGTCGGTTCGGGCGTTGTTGTCGTCGTAGGCGGTGGCGTCAATGTCTATCTGCTCTTTCTGCCTGTTCAGGCTGACATTGGCCGAGAGTATGCCCATGCGGCCGTCTTCAAATCTGAAGTCGCGTACCCATAGGTCAGCCTGTGCCTCGGGCTTGGCGAAGGGAGCCGAAATGTAGGCATAGCCAGTGGCCTTGCCGCTAAACTCGACCGAATGGAAGTTGACAAGGTTGAGGATGTAGCTGACATCGACATCCTGTAGGTCTACCTTGACGGTGTCGTTGGGACTGGGTGTGGCGCTGCCCGATATGATAATGTGCTGCTTATTGTGCTCGATGGCAAGCCGGTTAATGTCGACATGGTCTTTGTAATAGCTGATGGTGGCTGGTCTTACACTCCATACGCTGTCGCCAATGGTGATGTTGGAGGGCAGCACATTGACATGGGCAGTGGCGAGGCCATGTTGGTTCTTATAGAACTGAGCCTCGGTGTCTAGCATGCCGGCGAAACCGTTCTTGCCGTTGTTCTCAAAGGATAACAGCGTGTGCAGTTTGTTGTGGGCGGCCTGGGCCTTGACATTCCAGTAAGTACCCTGGTTGCCCTGGGCCACCTGCTTGAGGTGGGCATAGGCTTTCAGCGTGTCGTTGGGCGAGGCGAGGCGTATATAGCCACGCTCGTACAGGCTTCCCTTGTACTCGAACATCGGCATGTTGAGTGTCATTTCTATCTGCCGGAGCTGGTCGTTTACGTTTCCTTTGAGGGTAAACGGGCGTTTCAGCTCCAACGGTATGCCGAAGAGGTGGTTTAGCCAGTCAGACTTGTTGATAACAGCATTGATAGCAAAGTCATTGTGGACAGCCTTGGTGGTACGAGGTAGTCCGGGAAGCGTGGGAAGTTTGCTGCCGACAATATCGGTAAGACTCTGGATGACGGTGGCGTAGTCGTAGCGCCCGCTGACGCTCATGTGTCCGAAGTCGCTATCCATGACCATGACGCGGTGGCTACCGGTGTTAGCCGCGTTAAGAGTGAGCGAGGACAGGCGGTACTCAGAGTCCTTGGTGGTCATCAGCAGGTTGGAAATGCCCAAGTGTCCCAGTGCATCGTTGATAGAGTGCCCCTGAATGTTGGCCTGTATGTCGGCATCGAATGTGGCGGAACCCCACTTGTTGGACAGATGGAGACCCGCAGGGCTGAACCTGCGTATCTTGGCAGTGACATTGGTAGCCGGAGTGCGGGCTAAGTCTACCGAACCGTCTATTTCTACCAGGCCGTTAGGGTCGTTTAGACTTGCTGTGCCCTTAAAAGTGCTGTGGGCATACTTGCCGTCTATCGTAATATTCTTATAAGTGTAGTGGTTGTAGCCTATCTCGGAGATGGTTCCCTGGGCCAATAGGGAGGTTACCTTGCCGTTGGCCTGCGTGCCTTTGAGATAGAGCGAGGTGACAATGTTGCCTAACAGGCCATTGTCTGCCATCAGCCCGAGGTTGAGCCCTCGCGTGGTGATTTCTCCGTTACATGCCGAGCCGCTTTTCCCTGCAAGCAGGTTTATCTTTCCAGCGCTGGTTTCCAGCACACCTTTGAGGGCTACGTCCTTGCCCTTCCCACCTATATGTCCCTGGTAGCGGATGTCGCCCAGCCTGTGTATCACGGGCGGAAGCCGAAATCGGTTCTTAATGGCCTGGGCTATATCTTCTACGTCAGCTGCGCTAAAGGTCATTCGCTGGATGTCGGCAGCCCATCGGGGCGTGGCGTTCCAGCCGGTTATAGAGCCATTGGCCGCTATGACGGTCTTCGCTTTATAAGCTATTAGCAGGTCGCTTATCCGGAGTGAGGTGCTGGTTCCCCTGAAGGCGGCCCTGATACCCACAGGATGGGTTAATGGACGTAGGGTGGGCACAAAGCAGGCCAAGTCGGCCGGGGAGATGTCCGTGTGGCCTATGCTGCCGTCAAACTGGATGGTGGCAGGCTCTATCTTGGTGCCTATGCGGCGGTATGAAACGGTAATATTGGGTATTTGCAGGGTAGAGTGGGGGAGGCGGACTTCAAACCGGCTCAGCTGTGCCCCTGTAGCTCCTGCTATCAGGTTAAAGGTAAGCGTCTTTAGCTCTAAGCCGCTCTGCTCTTTGCCAGAGAATTTCTTGACAAATATATTGAGCGAGTCGTCTTTGATGGCGTTCAGCATAATGTGCGTGCTGAGGTTGCTGACGTTCAGATGCTTGGTCGAGAAAGTGCCCGTCTTGGCAATGTCGTTCTGGTCGTACCTGACATGTCCGTTCCTGATGATGAGCGAACGGATAGAGAGGTCGAGGGGCTTGTGGGAAGTGGTATCCTTTGAGGCCAGGGAGTCTAAGACAAACTGGTAGTTGGCCTTAGCTGAGGCCGAAGGTTTATAGAAGAGGGCCTGCAGGCCGAATACCTGGGCTGAGGAAATGGAGATTTTCCCTTCGGTCAAGGGTAGATAATCAAACTTTGCCGATATGCGTCCGGCACTGATCATCTGGCACCCATGCTGGTCTAATATAGATATGTCGTCTATTATAAATCGGTTGAACAAGCCTAAGTCTACCCGCCCGATGGTTACCTGGGTGCCCAATTTGTTGCCGATCGCCTTGCCGACCTGTGTACCTATGAAGCGCTGTATTGGCGGTATATGCGTCAATATCATTAGCGATACAATCAGCCCACATACGAACCATATCGCGGCATTAAAAACTCGTGTTGCTTGTTTCACCTTATTATAAATGGACTACAAAATTACAAGTTTTTCTCCATCCCGATGGAAATAACTGTGTTTTTTTTTCTGCAAGTGTTTTTTTTTACGTATTTTTGCAGTGCTTAATACATATAGCGATTACTATATTTGGCGCGGAAATAATTACAATAAATATATTTACTTGTATGGCAAATGTTATTAAATTGCGCAAAGGCCTTACCATTAACTTGAAAGGACGAGCACAGGAGAACATTGTGGGTCTGGAGGTTGCGGGCGAATATGCCTTGGTTCCGGACGACTTTACAGGAGTTACTCCCAAGGTGGCCGTCAGGGAGGGTGACAGTGTGAAGGCTGGCGACGCACTATTCATTAACAAGCATTACCCAGAAGTAAAGTTTGCCTCGCCTGTCAGCGGCACAGTGGTGTCCGTAGAACGGGGCGAACGTCGCAAGGTTATGTC
>CAKPRX010000125.1 GCA_934183135.1 uncultured Prevotella sp. | reverse complement strand
ACCAAATTTTATTAGTTATATTACGTTAATTAACTCTCTCATTTTCAAACGATTACGTTAGAATTAACAGAGTATTGCTTATGAGGATGTCAAATATATTATAGTAGATAAAGAGCAAGAGCGCTTGGACATGATAACATTTTTAAAAGATACAAGATGCTACGATTTGTGACAAATTACTATCTAAGATAATGACATTGAAACAAATAAAGGAAGATTTCTAAAATCATAGCTGCAAGTCATGGTTGTGAAAAAAATTCTTCCCAATCTGCGCTTCATCTGTCCTGAAGGAATGCTGGCAGTTGTAGCAGTTTTTTATTTGGTAAATATATTCAACGTTAGACCTTCAGCGCCAATATGGAGACCGACGGCATAACTCCCGCCACACAGATGCGCGGCGTGGTGGTGTCGACAGAGAGCGGCATCGTAACCCTCTCGGGTCTGCGGGAAAACGAGCGGGTAGAGTTCTACAGCGTCAGCGGCATGAAGCTCGGCGAGACAAGGGCCCTTAACGGCCAGGCCTCCATCTCGGCCCCCGACGACGTGATAATAGCCCGTATAGGCAACCAGACTATCAAGGTTAAGCGATAAATATCTTTAGGCCACCAGTCTATATGTGAAAAATACCCTTATATCAACACTAAGAGGCTGCGAGTTGGCGACAATGCCAGTCTTGCAGCCTTTTGCGTATAAATAAATCTCCTATAAATTATTTATGAGTCACCCAATATCCTGCTTTATTGCTTCCTATACGAGTCAATAGTCCGTGGGCCTTGAGTTGCGAGATATACTTCTTCACCATTCGCTCGCTTATACCGATACGCTCAGCCAAATGGGCACTTGTCTGTCTTCCGTCATCTTTGAGCATGCCATATATATCCCATGCAGCATCTGATAACAGCGGAAAGGCTTCCCGTAATTTATTGGGAACTTTATCGTGTAATTTATTGGGAACTTCCTGTAAAGGTTCTCCTCGATGCGTTTCGAGTGTTTTTTGTATTTCTCCAAGCATAAAATCGATGAATGGACCCGATTGTCCCATATCAGTGCTTGCCGATATGGCATCATAATACTGCTGCTGATTAGTATACACCATGTTTTCTACAGGCAGATGTTCGAATAAAGGGGGCAACTCGCTTCCGATGACACAATGAATGGCGGTGTGTACATTAGCTTGTTGTTTTTAGATATTCCATATCAGCAATATCACTGATTATCATCGGCAAAGATACAAAAGATTATTCGTATTTCCTCAGTTGGCCGTGTTTCGTTTCCTCAGTTGGCCGTGTTTCGTTTTCTCGGTTGGCCGTGTTGGGCTTGCCTGTTAGGGTAAATACATGATAGTGTATAGCACAATTATTGGGCACCAGCAGCACCTATACATTATTTATTTTAAATATTCTTGTTAATTATCGCTATTTCTGTGTAACTTTGCACATATTAATTTTAGCTAAAATGGAACAGACTTTGTTGATTTATAACACGCTGACACGCAAGAAGGAGGCGTTCAAGCCCCTGCATGCCCCCAACGTGGGTATGTACGTGTGCGGCCCTACTGTATATGGCGACCCACATCTGGGCCATGCGCGCCCCGCCATCACCTTCGACATCTTATTCAGATACCTCAAGCACTTAGGCTATAAGGTGCGCTATGTGCGCAACATCACCGACGTAGGCCACCTGGAGCACGACGCCGACGAGGGCGACGACAAGATAGAGAAGAAGGCGCGCCTGGAGCAGCTGGAGCCCATGGAGATAGCCCAGTACTATACCAACCGCTACCACAAGGCCATGGAGATGCTCAACGTGCTGCCTCCCTCAATAGAGCCCCATGCCACGGGCCACATCATAGAGCAAGAGCAGTTGGTGCAGCAGATACTGGACAATGGCTATGCCTATGTGAGCAACGGGTCGGTCTACTTCGACGTAGAGAAGTACAACCGCGACCACAAGTATGGCATCCTCTCGGGTCGAAACTTAGAAGATGTGATAAACCACTCGCGTACACTGGCCGGTACCGAGGAAAAACACAACCAGGTAGACTTTGCCCTGTGGAAGAAAGCGCAGCCCGAGCACATCATGCGCTGGCCCAGCCCGTGGAGCGACGGATTTCCCGGCTGGCACTGCGAGTGTACGGCCATGGGCCGCAAGTACCTGGGCAACCACTTTGACATACACGGCGGTGGCATGGACCTGATATTCCCCCACCACGAGTGCGAGATAGCACAGGCCGTGGCCAGCCAGGGCGACCAGATGGTACACTACTGGATGCACAATAACATGATAACCATCAACGGACAGAAGATGGGCAAGTCGCTGGGCAACTTCATCACCCTGGAGCAGTTCTTCACCGGACAGCACGAGTCGCTTGCCCAGGCCTACTCGCCCATGACGATACGCTTCTTCATACTGAGTGCCCACTACCGTGGCACCGTCGACTTCTCTAACGAGGCCCTGCAAGCCTCTGAGAAGGGCCTGGAACGCCTTATGAACGGCATAGCCGACCTGGAGCGCATACAGCCGGCCAAGGAGAGCGACGCCGAGACCCACCAGTGGGTGGCCGCGCTGCGCCAGAAGTGCTACGATGCCATGAACGACGACCTGATGACACCGCTGGTTATCAGCTACCTGTTCGAGTCGTGCCATGTCATCAACAGCCTGGTAGACCACAAGGCCCGGATATCGGCCGACGACCTGGCCGAGCTTACCGCTACGATGCGCCTCTTCGCCTTCGACCTCCTGGGTATCAAGGACGAGAAGGGCATTAACAACGCCGCCCGCGAGGAGGCCTACGGCAAGGTGGTAGACATGGTGCTGCAGCTACGCGCCAAGGCCAAGGCCGACAAGGACTGGGCCACCAGCGACAAGATACGCGACGAGCTGGCCGCCGATGGTTTCGAAATCAAGGACACCAAGGACGGTGTTACCTGGAAACTGAACAAATAAACGAGGATAACACATAAGACAAAAAATGGAATACAACTTCAGAGAGATAGAGAAAAAGTGGCAGCAAAACTGGGTTGAGCAGCACACCTACAAGGTAACCGAAGACCAGAACCGCAAGAAGTTCTACGTGCTCAACATGTTCCCCTATCCGTCGGGTGCCGGTCTGCATGTGGGCCATCCGCTGGGCTATATCGCCTCAGACATCTTTGCCCGCTACAAGCGGCTGCAGGGCTTCAACGTGCTTAACCCCATGGGCTACGACGCCTACGGTCTGCCCGCCGAGCAGTATGCCATCCAGACGGGGCAGCACCCGGCCATCACCACGGTTAACAACATCAACCGCTACCGCCAGCAGCTCGACAAGATAGGGTTCTGCTTTGACTGGGACCGCGAGGTGCGCACCTGCGACCCCGGCTACTATCACTGGACCCAGTGGGCCTTCGAGAAGATGTTTAACTCGTACTACGACAATACGCTCAAGAAGGCACAGCCCATCGAGAACCTCATAGCCCACTTCGAGGACAACGGTACCCTGGGCATGGACGTGGCCTGCACCGAGGAGAAAGTGTTCTCGGCCCGCGACTGGAAGAGCATGAACGAGAAGGAGCAGCAGCAGACGCTGATGAACTACCGCATAGCCTACCTAGGCGAGACGATGGTCAACTGGTGTGCCGGCCTGGGCACCGTGCTGGCCAACGACGAGGTAGTCGAGGGTGTGAGCGTGCGCGGAGGTTATCCTGTGGTGCAGAAGAAGATGCGCCAGTGGTGCCTGCGTGTGTCGGCCTACGCACAGCGGCTGCTCGACGGCCTGGACACCATAGACTGGACCGACTCGCTCAAGGAGACCCAGCGCAACTGGATAGGCCGCTCTGAAGGAACCGAGGTAGAGTTTGCCGTCAAGGACAGCAACGTGCGGTTCACTATCTTCACCACCCGTGCCGATACCATGTTTGGCGTAACCTTCATGGTACTGGCCCCCGAGAGCGAGTATGTGGCCCAGGTAACCACCCCCGACCAGCAGGCTGCCGTCAGCGAGTATCTGGCCTATGTCAAGAAACGCACCGAGCTGGAGCGCATGGCCGACCGAAAGGTTACGGGTGTCTTCTCAGGCTCGTATGCCATCAACCCCTTCACCGGCGACGCCATCCCCATCTGGATTTCAGAGTACGTGCTGGCCGGATATGGCACCGGAGCCATCATGGCCGTACCCGCCCACGACTCGCGCGACTACGCCTTTGCCAAGCACTTCGGGCTGCCCATCATCCCCCTCATCGAGGGTGCCGATGTGAGCGAGGAGAGCTACGACGCCAAGGAGGGCATCGTGTGCAATTCGCCTGCAGCCGGCAAGAATACACCCTTCTCGCTCAACGGACTGACCGTCAAGGAGGCCATAGCCGCCACCAAGCGCTATGTTACCGACAACCACCTGGGCCGCGTCAAGGTCAACTACCGTCTGCGCGACGCCATCTTCTCTCGCCAGCGCTACTGGGGCGAGCCCTTCCCTGTCTACTACAAGGACGACATGCCCTACAT
>CAKPRX010000124.1 GCA_934183135.1 uncultured Prevotella sp. | reverse complement strand
GAGTTGGGCCTCAGCAGTCTTATCACCATCATCCCCATCAGAACAGCTACCATGGAGAGCATCAGGCATACATACACCGTGCAGTGGGTCGGCCCCTTCTGCTCGTACCGCGATTACCGGGCGTACATCAGCGACGCCCACACCATCAGGTCGGACTACTTCAACATATACTACTTCGAAGCCCGGCAGGACAGGCGGTACAAGTGGAACCGCTATGTGGGCATCCACAAGGCCAATGACGGCATAGAGAAGCGTCTGAACGCCAGTCATGGACATCTGAAGAAGTTCTTGGATTGCCGGGAACTGCACATCTGGATAGGCAGCATAGCCGATGAGAAGCTGCAGAAGCCTGCCAACATCGACGTGATAGAGACGCTGCTCATCCGAGCCTACACGGATGAGTTTCTGACTGAGAACACGATGAAAACGAAGTCTGCCCCACCCTGCTCGGTATGCTTAATCAATATGTGGTTCGACCAGAACGAGGAAATGAGAAACTACCGGATAGCCCGGCCTTTTGATGATGTGATTATCTACTATCACAAGGATAATATATTCAAACACGGCAATCTGTCAAGGTTCTGACAGCGACCTGAACATCAAGAGAGGGGCTATTGGGGACATCGCCCCAAGAGCCCGCAGCCATCACTATCGCACGGTAATGTGGAAACAGCCCTGATGGACTTCGTACTTAATCCAGCACCGATTGTTTTCGCGCATGTCGCGGAGCACTTCGCTGAGCACCCACTTGAGAGTATCGTTGCGCACCACACGGCGGGACTCGCCCGGAGCCTGCACGGTCTTATAGCGATTGTAAGCTATGTCGAAGGTGGTGCCATACATGTGGCAACTGTTCTGGGTGGCATTACGGTTGTGGTTGCGCAGACGTTCTACGTCGCTTTTAGACCGCATAACACTTGTAACAATAATCTTATGGAGAGGAACCCCCTTGGTCTGCAGGCTGTCAAAGAATGAGCGGCCTATATCCTGTAACAGGACAGAAGCACGGGGAACCAGGTAGGGGATGCTGCTACGCAGGCGATCTACATAAAAATAAGGATTGGCGCCAATGTACACCAGCTCGTTCTTGCGGTGCTCGGCCTCGTGTACATCGTTAACAGGGACGACTCCCCACTTGTTGGCCGAGACCAACTGGACATCGTTCTGGTCGGGAAAAGTATTACCAAAGTTAGGGACACTGAGGATGCGGTTCTTAGCAACCGACCCGTCGGCACAGAAAAAACGACCACGAGGGCTTGCTACATTCCCCTGGACGCTATCGGCCACAGAGGGTGCCGGGGACTGAGCCACAGAGAGCACACCTGACTGACTGGCAGGTGTCTGCAGACTATCGGCCAATGGCATTGTATCAGCCGTTCGGGCCACGGGCGACACCATCTTGCCTGCCACCGACGGGAAGATACAACGTACCATTCCCAACACGATTACAACGATACAAAAAGCCTGAATATATCTTTTCTGAGTAACCTTCATCAAAATAACTATTTATGGAGCAAAGTTAGCAAAAAAACGAGAGTTTCTTGGCAAGTATCATAAGATTTTTGTAAATTTGCAAAGAAAATAAAAACGGGTATTCACTTGATAGAGAAACATATAATATTAGAAGATATAGACCCTCTGATTTTTTATGGGGTAAATAACTGCCACCTGCAAATGGTCAAGTCGCTGTTCCCGAAGCTACGCATCATGGCCCGTGACAATGTGATGCGCCTGCTTGGCGACGAGGAGCAGATGGCCAAGGCCGAGGAAGACATAGAAACCATACGCCGGCATGTACTCAAGTACAACTCGCTCAGCGATGAGGACATCTTAGATATTATAAAAGGTAAAGCCACCAAAGCCGATGCCACCAAGGGAGTGGTCGTGTACTCGGTTTCGGGCCGCCCCATCAAGGGCCGCTCAGCCAATCAGCAACACCTTATTGACGCGTTTGACAAGAGCGACATGATATTTGCCGTGGGGCCTGCCGGAACAGGCAAGACCTATCTAAGCATAGCCCTGGCGGTCAAGGCGCTCAAGGAGAAAAACGCCAAGAAGATTATCCTGTCGCGCCCAGCTGTCGAGGCAGGCGAGAAGCTGGGGTTTCTGCCTGGCGACATGAAGGACAAGATAGACCCGTACCTCCAGCCACTCTACGATGCCCTCGAAGACATGATACCTGCCGTCAAGCTGCAGGACATGATGGACAAGCACGTAATACAGATAGCCCCGCTGGCCTTTATGCGCGGCCGCACGCTGAGCGACGCCGTCGTAATATTAGACGAGGCACAAAACACCACCCCAGCACAGATACGCATGTTCCTAACACGCATGGGCTGGAACACCAAGATGATTATCACGGGCGACATGACCCAGGTAGACTTGCCCCATGAGCAGAAGAGCGGCCTGAAGGAGGCGCTCAGCCTGCTGGGAGACATAGAGGGCATCTCAGTGGTAGAGTTCAACAAGAAAGACATAGTACGGCACAAACTGGTGACACGCATTGTCAATGCCTATGAGGCTTACGACAAGGCAAGGCGCAACGCCACACACGAAGAGATTACAGACTAAAATATATTTGATAAGATGAAAGCTCTAACTAAGACTGATTTCCATTTCAAGGGACAGAACAGCGTGTACCATGGTAAAGTAAGAGATGTATATGACATCAATGACGACTTAATCGTCATGGTGGCCACTGACAGGATATCAGCCTTTGACGTAATCCTGCCCAAGGGAATCCCCTTCAAAGGACAAGTGCTTAACCAGATAGCTGCCAAGTTTCTGGATCAGACTACGGATATCTGCCCGAACTGGAAGCTGGCCACGCCAGACCCCATGGTGACCGTGGGACTGAAGTGCGAGGGGTTCAGAGTGGAGATGATAATCCGCGGCATACTCACAGGATCAGCCTGGCGCGAATACAAGAACGGCTGCCGTGAGCTCTGCGGTGTCAGACTGCCCGAGGGAATGAAGGAGAACCAGCGTTTCCCGGAGCCCATCGTAACTCCTACGACCAAGGCTGACGAGGGCCACGACCTCAACATATCCAAGGAAGAGATAATCAAGCAGGGCATCATGTCGGCCGAGGACTATGCCGTTGTAGAGGATTACACGCGCAAATTATTTGCCCGCGGCCAGGAGATAGCCGCTAAGCATGGACTTATCCTGGTAGACACCAAGTACGAGTTCGGCAAGCGCGACGGTAAGATTTACCTCATCGACGAGATACACACTCCCGACTCGAGCCGCTACTTCTATGCCGATGGTTACGAAGAGCGTTTCGCCAAGGGTGAGCCTCAGCGCCAGCTTTCTAAAGAGTTCGTCCGCCAGTGGCTCATCGAGCACAACTTCATGAATGAGCCTGGCCAGACAATGCCTGAGATAACCGACGAATATGCTGAGAGCATCAGCGACCGCTATATCGAACTGTACGAGCACATCACGGGTGAGAAATTTGACAAGAACACCGAGGATGGCGACATCGCAGCACGTATAGAGAAGAATGTAGCCAACTATCTGGCTACCCGTTAACCGCACACGTATGTACGACCAAGAGAAAATTACGCCGTACGGCAGGAGTGGCTCCAAGGGTAAGGTTGTGGAGGAGATGTTCGACAACATCTCGTCCACTTACGACACCCTGAACCACCGGCTGTCGTGGGGAATAGACAAAAGCTGGCGGCGCAAGGCCGTAAAGCAACTGATGCCCTTTAGGCCACGGCAGATACTGGACGTAGCCACAGGCACAGGAGACTTCGCCATACTCTTGGCCAAAACTCTGAAGCCCGCCCGTCTGGTAGGGGCCGACTTCTCGGAAGGCATGATGGAGATAGGCCGGAAAAAAGTGGTGGCCGAACAGCTAACAGATACCATT
Source organism: uncultured Prevotella sp. (assembly GCA_934183135.1). Classification (GTDB taxonomy): domain Bacteria; phylum Bacteroidota; class Bacteroidia; order Bacteroidales; family Bacteroidaceae; genus Prevotella. The sequence goes on along the minus strand of CAKPRX010000124.1, from coordinate 886 downwards.
TCCTTTGCCAAGGAAGACTGTATGTCGCTCTCGTTTGGCGATGAGACCTTCGATGCCGTCACGGCGGCTTTCGGCATACGCAATTTTCAGGACTTGGACAAGGGCCTGAGCGAAATGTGCCGCGTACTGAAGACCGGAGGCCATCTTAGCATCCTGGAGTTATCCGAGCCCGTAACATTCCCTATGAAACAACTGTTCGGGATATACTCCCACTCGGTACTTCCTGTATATGGCAAGATAATCAGCCACGACAGCAGTGCCTACACATACTTGACAGCTACCATCGAAGCTTTCCCGCAAGGCGAGCAGATGGTGGGCATACTCCGGAAGGCAGGCTTCTCCAAGGCGACATTCAAGCGGCTCACATTAGGTATCTGCACAATGTATTTAGCAACTAAATAACTTTGGGTTATGGACAAATATGGATTAGTGGGGTTCCCCTTGGGACACTCGTTCTCTATCAGCTATTTCAATGAGAAGTTTCAGAACGAAGGCATCGATGCCGTGTACGAGAACTACGAAATCCCCGACATCAGCAACCTGCCGGAGATTCTTGACTCTACCCCCGAGCTACGGGGCCTCAACGTCACACGGCCTTACAAGCAGCAGGTAATCAAGTACCTGGACTCTATCAGCCCAGAGGCACACGCCATAGGGGCGGTAAACGTGATAAGGGTAACCCACAAGGACCGCAAGACCATACTCAAAGGGTTCAACAGCGATGTAATAGGCTTCACCAAGAGCATAGAGCCCATGCTGGAGCCCTGCCACAAAAAGGCACTCATCCTGGGTACAGGTGGCGCTTCCAAGGCCATCCACTATGGACTGAAATCACTGGGACTGGAGACGCTGTTTGTAAGCCGGCACCCCAAGGAGGGGGCCATCT
>CAKPRX010000123.1 GCA_934183135.1 uncultured Prevotella sp. | reverse complement strand
GTAGAGTACTGGTTGAGCTCATTGTCCTGGTAAGGGAAGGTGCGCATGTCGAGCCCGGCATTGGCATAGGCGGCCCGGGCGGCGGTAAGCCACTGCTGGGCGTTCATCACCTTGGGCGCGGTGCTCTCATCGATATGGGCTATGCCGTACTGTGTATTCACGCTGATGCGCATCTTGCCTGCGCGGCCCTTCTTGGTGGTTACCAGGATTACGCCGTTGGCTCCGTCGGCACCGTAGATAGAGGTGGCGGTGGCGTCCTTGAGCACGGTTATCGAGGCGATGTCGTCGGGGTTGATAAAGGACAGCGGGCTCACCGTGTAGCTGGTTCCGGGCATCTGGTTGGTCTTGTCGCCGGTGTACATAGGGGTGCCGTCGATGACCCACAGGGGCTCGTTAGAGGCTGTGAGCGACGCCTCGCCACGCACGCGCACTTCGTAGCGGGTACGCGGACTGCCGGGGTCGTTGGTGTTGGGGTCTATCTTGACACCGGGGATAAGGCCGTCGAGCATTACGTCGAGGCGCTGCTGGGGCAAGCCCTTCAGCTGGTCGGCGTTGACCTGATAGGCGCTACCCACCAGGTCGCTGCGCTTCTGGGCGGTACCGTAGGCACCCAGCACCACGACGTCCTGGAGCGAGTTGGCGTCTTCCTTCATCACCACGCGCAGTATGCTGCCCTTGGCAGCCAGCGTCTGGGTGGTCATGCCCACGTAGCTGAAGGTAAGCGTACGCGCGGCACCGGCCTTGAGCCTTATGGTGTATCGGCCCTCAATGTCGGTCACTGTCTTGTTTTGGGTTCCACGCTGCTGGATGGTCACACCGGCCAGGGGGTCGCCGTTGGTATCCAGTACGGTACCGGCCACCACGTCATCGTGGGCCTGGTCCGCAGCCTTCTCCATACCGACGGGAACCGGGGCCGAGGCCGACGGTTGCACGTTGGCAAAGAGGAGGAGAAGAATAAAACTTGCTAATTTTCTCATAAACACTTTGCTTTTGGTGATGCAAAGTTATATATTTTTAACCGCTTTAACACGTTTTTGTCATTATTTTCTCGTTTTTGATAGTAATTAGGGGCATTTTGATAGTTTTCTGTATATTTATGTCAATCATGGCCATGGGTACAGGGACAACTGCGGGATGGTCTGCCGGAGCCACTACCCCACCCGGCGGCACTGGGCCAGGGGCCTGGTAGCCCCCATAAGGGGATGGAAGATGGCAAATATGGGGGCGTGGCACCCCCTGACGGCAGGGGAAACCATCGCTGAAATCACAGAGACCGACCTTTTCAATCCTGGGAGCCGTCTTTAGCGAGCTAAAGGTCGGTCTTTTTATTTCATGCCGTAGACACGGCAGCAGGCGCGAGGGTCGTTGCCCCATCGGCCATGCTGGCCTTATCCCTGGCAGTAGGCTACGCCTCAACAATGCAAATTGGAAAATTCTTCGACTTTTCCTTTGCATTGTCTTCGGCTTGCACTACCTTTGTACTCAAAAGTATAAATATGTCAGACGACTTTGATATAAGAGAGGAAACCGTCTCGTCGGCCGAAAAGGAGTTTGAGAACGCACTGCGACCCCTCAAGTTCAGCGACTTTGCCGGCCAGAAAAAGGTGGTGGAGAACCTGGAGGTGTTCGTAGAGGCGGCCAAGTACCGCGGAGAGCCTCTGGACCACACCCTGCTGCACGGCCCTCCCGGACTGGGCAAGACTACGCTGAGCAACATCATAGCCAACGAGCTGGGAGTGGGCTTCAAGATTACCAGTGGGCCTGTGCTGGACAAGCCGGGCGACCTGGCGGGCATACTCACATCGCTGGAACCCAACGATGTGCTCTTTATCGACGAGATACACCGCCTGTCGCCTGTAGTAGAGGAGTACCTGTACTCCGCGATGGAAGACTACCGCATAGACATAATGATAGACAAGGGGCCGTCGGCCCGCTCCATCCAGATAGACCTCAACCCGTTTACCCTGGTGGGTGCCACTACCCGCAGCGGTCTGCTCACGGCGCCCCTGAGGGCCCGCTTCGGCATCAACCTGCACCTGGAGTACTACGGCCCCGACACCCTGCAGCGTATCATCAAGCGCTCGGCCAGCATACTGCGCGTGCCCATCGACGACGACGCTGCCGTAGAGATTAGCCGCCGGTCGCGCGGAACGCCCCGTATAGCCAACGCGCTACTGCGAAGGGTGCGCGACTTTGCCCAGGTCAAGGGCAACGGGCGCATCACCCACGACATAGCCCAGTTTGCCCTGCGGGCACTCAACATAGACCGCTACGGACTGGACGAGATAGACAACAAGATACTACTCACCATCATCGACAAGTTTCACGGCGGCCCCGTGGGGCTCTCTACCATAGCCACTGCCATAGGCGAGGACACGGGTACGGTAGAGGAGGTGTACGAGCCGTTCCTCATCATGGAGGGATTTGTCAAGCGTACACCGCGCGGACGCGTGGCCACCCCGCTGGCCTACGAGCACTTAGGGCGGCACCAGGGAGGCGACGGGGCGATGATGCAAGACCTGTTCGGATTATGAAGAAAGCGCTCTTTGCGGGGTCGTTCGACCCCTTTACCACCGGCCACGACTCTATCGTAAGGCGCGCGCTCACCATCTTTGACGGGGTGGTGGTAGGCGTGGCTGTCAACGGGGCCAAGCACACCATGTACACCGTCGAGGAGCGGGTAGAGGCCATACGCCGACTGTACGCGGGCGACGACCGCATAGAGGTGGTTACCTGTAGCGGACTCACGGTCGAGGCGGCACGCCAGGCAGGGGCCTCGTGCCTCATCAGGGGGGTGCGCACCCTGGCCGACTACGAGGCCGAGCGCGTCATGGCGCACTATAACCGCCGCATAGGCCACATGGAGACGCTGCTGATGTTCACCCTGCCCGAGCTGGAGGACGTGTCGTCGACAGCGGTCAAGGAACTGATGCGGCTGGGCTATCCCACAGACGATTTTATACCTCATAAAGATGATAACATATAACGTAGATGGCGTAAGGATGCCGGCCATCAAGAAACGGGCCACCAACGCATGGATAAAGGCCGTGGCGGCCACCTACAACCGTAAGGTGGGCGAGATAGGCTACATGTTTGTTAACGACGAGAAGATACTTGAGGTAAACAATGAGTATCTGGGACACAACTATTATACCGATGTCATCACCTTCGACTACGACGAGGACGACATCATCAGCGGCGACATCGTGATAAGCCTCGACACGGTGCGCAGCAACGCCGAGCTCTTCGGCAAGGCATACGACGACGAGCTACACCGCGTCATCATCCACGGCATCCTGCACCTCTGCGGCATCAACGACAAGGGCCCCGGAGAGCGCGAGCTGATGGAGGCTGCCGAGAACCGGGCCCTGGCGCTCCGGGAGCAGTACGGGGCATAGGGGCAGCCACTGCCCCACCCCGCACCAACTACCTAAGACATTACCTGAAAACCCTTTATTATGATGAAAAGACTTATTGCAACGGCTATGGCCTCGCTGGCCATGGTCGCACAGGCCCCGGCGCAGACCGCAGCCCATGGGCCACAGTGGCTGGACAAGGCCGTGTTCTACCAGATTTACCCTTCTTCGTTCAAGGACAGCGACGGCAACGGCATCGGTGACCTGCAGGGCATCATCTCTAAGCTGGACTACATCCAGTCGTTAGGGGTAAACGCGCTGTGGCTTAACCCGGTGTTCGAGTCGGGGTGGATAGACGGCGGATACGACGTGATAGACTTCTACAAGATAGACCCGCGGTTTGGCACCAACAGCGACATGGTACGGCTCACCACCGAGGCGCACAAGCGGGGCATCAAGGTGTGTCTGGACCTCGTGGCCGGGCACACGTCGGACCGCTGCGAGTGGTTCCGGCAGTCGGGCACGGCCGACCGCAACAGCCGTTACAGCGACTACTACATCTGGCTGGACAGCATCTCGCCTCGCGAGCAGGAGCTGATACGCCAGCGCCACGCCTCGGCTCACCCCAGCTCCGACGGCCGCGGCCAGTACGTGGAGAGCCCTTATCCGCGAGCACGCTACTACATGAAGAATTTTTACGAGAGTCAGCCTGCGCTCAACTACGGATATGCACACCCTGACCCGCGGCATCCCTGGGAACAGCCCGTAACGGCCCCGGGGCCACAGGCGGTACGCCGCGAGATGCGCAACGTGATGGCCTTCTGGTTCGACAAGGGCATTGACGGCTTCAGGGTCGACATGGCCTCGTCGCTGGTCAAGAACGACAGCGACCGCAGCGCCATCCTGGCGCTCTGGCAGGAGATGAGGCGGTGGAAAGACCAGCACTACCCCGAGTGTGTACTCATCTCGGAGTGGGGCAACCCCATGCTCTCCATTCCCGCTGGTTTCAACATCGACTTCCTGCTCCATTTCAACCGCCCGGGCTATCCCTCGCTCTTCTTTGACAAGGGCACGCCCTACGGAGAGCGCTCCAAGTTCGAGTACAGCTACTTCAACCGCACGGGAAAGGGCCAGATAGCCGAGTTTATCGACAACTTTACACCCTGTTACAACCGCGCGCGGTCGGCTAACGCCTTCATAGCCATCCCAACGGCCAACCACGACTTCCAGCGGCCCAACGTGGGCACGCGCAACACCGTAGACCAGCTCAAGGTGGCCATGACTTTCTTCCTCACCATGCCCACTATACCTTTTATATATTACGGCGACGAGATAGGGATCCTCAAATCCGCAACCAAGCCCTTCAACGTCCTTCTTGCATGTACACGTCCTCTCATCACTGAATTATCAGATAA
>CAKPRX010000122.1 GCA_934183135.1 uncultured Prevotella sp. | reverse complement strand
CGCATAGAGATACCTGTCAGCTTGCCGTTCAGCTCAGGGATAACCTTGCCTACAGCCTTAGCAGCACCAGTCGTAGAGGGGATGATGTTGCCAGCGGCAGCACGGCCACCACGCCAATCCTTCATAGAAGGACCGTCAACAGTCTTCTGTGTAGCAGTGGTAGAGTGTACGGTTGTCATCAGACCGGTCTCGATACCGAAGTTGTCGTTCAGCACCTTAGCGATAGGAGCCAAGCAGTTGGTTGTACAAGAAGCGTTAGAAACGATCTTCTGGCCATTGTACTTGTCAGTGTTAACACCGCAAACGAACATATCAGCCTGACGACCGTCGGCACCAGCCTTAGAAGGAGCAGAGAGTACTACGTACTTGGCACCAGCCTTGAGGTGCTTCTCGGCCTTCTCATAAGCGAGGAAGAGACCGGTAGACTCTACTACATACTCAGCACCTACCTCGTCCCACTTCAGGTTTTCGGGATCGCGCTCAGCAGTTACGCGGATGTGGTTACCGTTTACGATCAGCTCGCTCTTCTCTACGTCAGCCTCGATAGTACCGTCGAACTGGCCGTGCATTGTGTCATACTTCAGCATGTAAGCCATGTAGTCTACAGGGCACAAGTCATTGATAGCAACTACCTGAACATCCTTTGCGTTCTCAGCCTCAACTGTAGAACGGAACACGAAACGACCGATACGGCCAAATCCGTTAATACCAATCTTAATCATTTTTCTTTTATTTATTAAAAGGGTTTATATTTATAATTTCCGTATTTCCAAACGCTTTTTTTACGTTTTCTGTCGCAAAGGTACAAAATATTTCCTATATTTGCAGCCGAATAGAGTATTAAATTAGTTAAAAAACGAACGTTGCGAAACAGTTTTTGACCATCAGCCACAGGCCAGACAGCGTAGTGACAACTCTACTTAGCAAAACGCCGATACTATACACATTAATTATAATAATAGCAAGTACAACTATGAGTAATTTTCTAACCGAATTTAAGGAATTTGCCGTCAAGGGCAATGCCGTAGACATGGCCGTGGGTGTCATCATCGGCGGCGCGTTTGGCAAGATTGTAACCTCACTGGTCGACGACATCATCATGCCGCCCATAGGCTGGCTTATCGGCGGGGTGAGCTTCTCGGACCTCAAGTACACCCTGCCCCAGATAGACTTGGGCATCGAGAAACTGGCCCCGGCAACCATCAACTATGGCAACTTCATCCAGACCGCCTTCGACTTCATCATCATCGCTTTCTGCATCTTCTTGCTGGTCAAGGCGCTCAACACCCTGTCGCGCAAGAAGGCCGAGGCTCCCAAGGCACCGGCTGCCCCGTCGGCCGAGGAGAAGCTGCTCACCGAAATCCGCGACCTGCTCAAAGAGAATAGATAACAGCCTGCCGGCAGGAGCCGGGTGCCCTGCATCCCGTCTTCTGCCGGCAGCAAAGCAACCTGACCCTGCATGAAAAAACATATCCTTCTGGCCATAGTCCTTATGGCCGCCTCGCACGGCCTGGCCCAGACCGACACTATACAGTACCGCACCCTCAAGGGCTATCTTAACCAGCACCATCGTGGCACCATCCATATTCCCGACATATTGGGCTACCGCACCATCAAGGCCGACCTGCACCTGCACACCCACCAGAGCGACGCCTGTGTAGCTCCCGATGTCCGTGTATGGGAAGCCTTCCAGGAGGGCCTTGACGCCATCGCCCTCTCCGACCACCAGCCCCAGCCCAGGTATAACAAGAACCCGGACGGCAACATCTCTCACCTACAGGCCATGAGGGATGCCGAGGTCAAGGGCATCACCCTCATACGCGGCGCCGAGCTGACAAGTCACGCCTACAAGGGCAACTATAAGGACGTGGGCCACCTCAACATACTGTTCACCACCGACAACAACCGCTACTATCCACGCACGGACGACCTCAGCGCCCACCAGGCCGACAGCATCCTGGCCGTGGCCCAGGCCGACAGCGTATGGGTTACCACCAACCACCCCGGATGGCCCGACAGGGACAGCGAGCTCTCGGCCTGGCTCATCGGCCAGATCAAGAAGGGCCGCATACAGGGTGTCGAGGTTTTCAACGACCAGGAGTTCTATCCCCGTGCCATCGACTATGTCTACGACTACAACCTGGCTCCCATAGGCGCCACCGACTGCCACTGGCCCATAGCCTGGCGGTTCGACCTGAGCCGTGCCCACCGCCCCATGACACTTATCTTTGCCCGCGACAACAGCGTCAGGGCTATCCGCGAGGCGCTTTTCGCCCGCCGCGCGGTAGCTTATGCCGACAACACGCTGGCCGGGCGCAAGGAGTATGTAGAGCCACTGCTGCGGGCCTCGCTAAGTGCCAGGAAGACGGGACGCAGAAACGAGACAGGGGCCGAGGTGGCGATAGCCAATGTGAGCGATGTGCCCTATACACTGGCCGACGCCACCACCAACCGCCTGATAGCCGTGGCCCCGCTCACCACCACCTACGTGTGGATGACCAGCGACGAGATGGGCCGTCGGTGGAGGGTAACCAACGTCTATATCCGCCCTGACAGGCATCTGGAGATACAGCCCCTGTCGCTGCTGAAATAACCGCGCGCCGCAAACAGGGGCCGGCCGGCACGCAGGGCGGGCTCTGGCGTGTCCGCGAGCGAAGGACTGGCACGGACTGAAGCCGCGTAATGTCCTCCGGCACGTATCGTAAAGTTTTTTCTGATAATGTATAAATATACATTTTCGGTCTTTCGGCATCGGACGGGGGCTTTTCGCCCCTCTGTTTTTTGCCTGTACGCTCGCCGAGTGGTCGGCGGTGTCTGAAAACGCCATTTTCAGACTACCCGAAAACCATCATTTTTGTGCTCGCGATGGTCATTAGAATCGTAATGACCATCGCGAGCACAAAAATGACCATCGCGGCGATGCCAAAAACAGGTCTTGCCAGAACCGGAAATAGCGGCGAAAAAGGCGCCAAATGCCCCAATTCTGTAAAAGGTTATTACTTTTGTAGTCCTCATGGTGCCCCAAAACTCCCCCGAAGACCCCAAAAATCGTTCTGGTTTGCTGAAATTTTCCGCAAATTACGCCCCGCAGAACGGCCGTTACGGCTGTATATTTATGCAGAAACGCCACTCGTTTTGCATAAATATACAGCCGTGTGTAAAGGTTTTTCGCCACGAGCAGACAGCCCGCCGGCACTGGCGTTCGCCATCTACCCCTTGCCGCATATTATTCCCGCAGGGCGTATCAATGTCGCTTACACTCCAGGCAGCGATAATGGTAATGGTCTGTGGCCCGGCTGCAGATGTAGCAGGTAGTGCCGCCCGAGTTGTGATAAGGGGCCATGCTCGACCCGGCTGCATACTGATGGGCCACAGGGTCGTAGCCCGTGCCGCCACACTTGGGACAGGTGCCGCTACGGCGGTTGCTGCTACGCCTGTCGTCGCGCGACGACGACCGTCCGCCCCCACTGCCCCCGCCACGGCCGTCGGTCACGGTGACACGTCCATTCTGGTCGTACCCCACCCCACTGCCGTCCGGATAGACCGTACTGGTAAAGGTGCTGTAGCCCTGGCCATGGCAGTTCTGGCACACCTTATTGCCGGCACAGCTCTTACAGGGGTACCACATGCCGCCGTAGGCGCGCCCGTAAGTTCCGCCGAGCCCATGGCAGATGGCACACACCTTGGTGCCATGACACCACAGGCAGGGAGTAGATGTAACAGATATGATGGAGCCATCGGCCTGACGGGTGCTCTGTCTAAAGCCACCGCCAGGCAGTTCCTCGCGCCAGCTGTTGTCGCCAGGCTTATAGGTGTTAGAGTAGCCATTGTTGCTCTGGTTAGAAGCGACCTGGTTAGCCGGTCGGCTCTCCGGGTTGCCACCGCCGATGTAGTGTAGCTTCATACCCTTGCCCCAGTTCTTGTTAATCCAGGCCGCCATGCCGTTATAGTCTATGTTATACGACTGCTGCGGGGTACGCCCTTTCAGCTTGCCATAAACCAGGAGATACTGTCCGCCGCCATATTCGACCAGATGCAGACGGTAGCCCTGGTTCCAAATCTTCTTAACCTCACTGCCCACGTTGCCGTCGGTAGCCCAGGTGTAGCCCTGGGTCTCGATGCCGGTGCCCCGGGTCACTATCCACCACCACTTGCCAGAACTGTAAGTGGCCTGAGTAAGAAAGTAGCCCGCGCTACGTTTCTGGTTATACCAGGTCTTGAGTTCGCTCAGCGTGGCATGCTTATAGCTCTGGGCGGTGTAGCCCCGATACTTGGACATCACCACGAACCACTTAGTCTGATTACAGGTAATGGCGGTAATGTAGTAGCCAGCGTCCCACTTCTCCTTAATCCAGCTGTCGGGAAAATCGCCCGAATACTTGTAAGACTGGTTGGTGTACTTGGTGTCCTTGCTCATGGCCACCGACCACCCGTTCTCGGTATAGGCCACCGCAGTGATGTAGCGGTCGGCGTCCCAGTACTCCTTTATCTTGTCACAGTCCAGCTCATTGCCCACACCACTGGAGAACCAGTACTGCTGGCCATACTCGGGGTTCTGCTCCATGAGCATGAACGTACGGTTCTGCGCCCGCATCGCCATCAGGGGCAACAGGAGCAGCATCGCTGTAAGGATGATAGTCTTTCGCATATATCTGTCAATAGGTTTCTAATGGTTAAGAGATAAGGGGAAACCCTGCCCATAAGCCGCAGGGTTTCCCTATGAAGACGTGCGAGTGGCGAGCCTACTCCCACTCGATGGTCGAAGGTGGTTTGGACGAGATGTCGTAGCATACTCGGTTCACGCCCTTCACCTTGT
>CAKPRX010000121.1 GCA_934183135.1 uncultured Prevotella sp. | reverse complement strand
TCTGTAAGGGTAAAAGCTGATGAAAAACAACAGTTTGTAGATTTCGGAACATTTGAGTTAGGCAAGATGAGCGGGGAGGACGTTAAGAAAGCCCTGCTTGCGGCTGGACTCTTCGGCTACATCAACCAGCTGCCTTATGCAGTGTCTACCAATCCGGCCACGACCCCTAAATCCATTTTTGTGTCAGCCCTACGCGACATGCCGTTGGCCGGCGACTTTGAGGTGGAACTGAAGGGCAACGAGGAGGCTTTTCAGGCAGGACTTACGGCCTTGTCCAAGATAGCACCGACCCATTTGGGCATCGGAAGTAAGCAGACGGCTGCAGCCCTGACTGCTGCACAGAGTGTGGAAGTGACCGTTTTCGACGGCCCCTGCCCTGCGGGTAATGTAGGCGTACAGGTTAACCATATAGACCCGGTGAACAAGGGCGAGGTGGTATGGACAGTAGACCCTACTGCCGTTATCTTCTTCGGCCGGTTGTTCTTGACAGGTAGGGTAGACCTGACCCGAACCGTAGCCGTAGCGGGCAGCCTGGTATCGACCCCCATGTATGTGCGTACGGTGGTAGGTTCCCCTCTGGCCGCGATACTTGAAGGAAGACTGGCTCAGCCAGAGCATGCCCGTGTGCTGAACGGCAACCCATTGACCGGCCGGAAGGCTGCGCTGACAGACTTCCTGGGAGCGCATACCTCTGAGGTGACCGTAATTCCAGAGGGCGACAATGTCAATGAGATCCTGGGGTGGATATTGCCCCGTTTCAGTCAGTTCTCTGTCTCTAAGAGCTATTTCTCGTGGCTCTTGCCCCATCGCAGTTACAATCTGGATGCCCGTATCAAGGGTGGCGAACGCCACATGATTATGAGTGGCGAGTACGACAAGGTGCTTCCCATGGATATTTATGCTGAATATCTCATTAAGGCAATCATTACGGGCGACATAGACCGTCAGGAGCAGTTGGGTATATACGAAGTAAGCCCTGAGGACTTCGCTTTGGCCGAGTTCGTAGACTCTTCCAAACTGGAGCTACAGCGAATAGTGAGAGAGGGATTGGATATTTTACGTAAAGAGAACGCTTAGACTATGAATATAAAAGGTTTATTTGACAAGGCAAGGCCTCATTTTGAAAAAGGCGGCAACCTGCATGCTTTCTGGAGCCTGTATGACGGCTTTGAAAGTTTCCTGCTCGTTTCCAATGCCACTTCAAGGAGTGGCTCGAGTATTCACGATGCGATAGATTCGAAACGTATCATGAGTATGGTGGTCATCGCTTTGATGCCGGCCATGCTCTTTGGTATGTACAATGTAGGCTATCAGAACTATCTGGCCGCCGGCACATTGGCAACGGCCAGTTTCTGGGCTGTTTTTGCATACGGCTTTTTGGCTGTGTTGCCTAAGATACTTGTAAGTTATATCGTGGGACTCGGCATAGAGTTTGCCTGGGCTCAGTGGAAACACGAGGAGATACAGGAGGGCTACTTGGTATCGGGTATCATCATCCCCCTGATTATCCCGGTTACCACACCGCTGTGGATGTTAGTCATAGCCATAGCTTTTGCCGTGATATTCGCAAAGGAAATTTTCGGCGGAACAGGCATGAACTTCCTCAATGTGGCCCTGGTGGCCCGTGCGTTCCTCTTCTTCTCTTATCCGGCCAAGATGAGTGGCGATAGTGTATGGCTTTCTACCGATACCATCTTCGGACTGGGCAATCAGTTGCCCGATGGTTTCACCATGGCCACTCCGTTGGGCCAGATAGGCCAGGGGGCAGTTCCTACTGCCAGCCTTACCGATATGATACTCGGTTTCATACCAGGCTCTATCGGAGAGACCTCGGTAGTGGCTATAGCCATAGGTGCCGTCATCCTGCTGTGGAGTGGGGTGGCCAGTTGGAAAACCATGCTGAGCGTATTTGTCGGCGGTGGTTTGACGGCTGCGCTCTTCCATGCTTGCGGAACTACTCCTATTACATGGTATGAGCACCTGGTGCTCGGCGGTTTTGCCTTTGGTGCCGTGTTTATGGCCACAGACCCTGTAACCTCGGCCCGCACCGAGACTGGTAAGTGGATTTACGGTTTCCTGATAGGACTTATGGCAGTGGTGATACGCGTGCTCAATCCGGGATACCCAGAGGGCATGATGCTGGCCATCTTGCTGATGAATGTTTTTGCTCCGCTGATTGACTATTGTGTGGTAGAGCGCAATGTCTCACACCGCATTAACCGTGCGAAGAATAATAAGAAGGAGGCTTGATTATGAAATTGAATACAAACTCGAATACATACATCTTAGTATATTCGTCTGTACTTGTTGTTATTGTGGCTTTCTTGCTGGCAACAGTCTATCAGAGTCTGAAACCCGCTCAGGATACCAATGTGGCACTTGATAAGAAGAAGCAGATACTCTGCTCGTTGAACATCCGTGACATAGATAATGAGGAGGCTGAGAAAAAATACAAGGAGATAGTTACGGCCGACGAAATCATGGATGAGAGTGGCACGGTGGTAAATCCGGGCACAGCCGGAGGCGAGGATGCTGGTTTCAAACTTGGTGGATCCGACTACAAGGCAGGTCGTCTGGCGCTGTTCGTATGCAGCGTCGATGGTGAAAAGAAGTATGTAATCCCCGTTTACGGCATGGGCCTTTGGGGTGGCATCAGTGGCTATATAGCCATCAATGACGACAGGGAAACTATTTATGGTGTCTACTTTAATCATGAAGGCGAGACCGCAGGACTGGGTGCCGAGATTAAGGATAACCGCCAGTGGCAGGAGCAGTTCTGTGGAAAGAAACTTTTCTCTTCGGACACAGATTCCAAGGTTGCCCTGTCGGTCGTGAAGAAGGTAGAAGACCAGACCACGCAGGTAGACGCCGTGACAGGTGCCACACTTACCTCTAACGGTGTAAGCGACATGCTGCACGAGGGGCTGGGCAAATACATTAAGTTTCTAAAGGACAAATAAGTTTCTGATTATTTTTAAACTACGTAAATATGGCATTATTTAGTAAACAGAATAAGGAGGCGCTTGTCAATCCCTTGAACCTGGACAACCCGATACTCGTTCAGGTGCTTGGTATATGCTCGGCCCTGGCTGTGACCTCACAGCTTAAGCCCGCCATCGTCATGGGACTGGCCGTGACGGTCATCACGGCGTTTTCCAATGTGATAATTTCTCTGATACGCAAGACTATACCCACCCGCATCCGCATTATTGTGCAGCTGGTGGTGGTGGCCACGCTGGTAACCATCGTCAGCCAGGTACTCAAGGCTTTTGCCTATGATGTGAGTGTTCAGTTGTCGGTCTATGTGGGCCTGATTATTACCAACTGTATCTTGATGGGACGCCTGGAGGCTTATGCTATGACCAACAAGCCATGGCCATCGTTCCTTGACGGACTGGGCAACGGACTGGGCTACGCCTTGATACTGGTTGTCGTGGGAGCTTTCCGCGAACTTTTTGGCCGTGGCACCCTGCTGGGCCTCACGGTTATACCCAAGGGCGTTTACGATTTTGGCTATGTCAACAATGGTATGATGACCATGCCAGCTATGGCCTTGATACTCCTGGGCTGTGTTATATGGGTTCATCGTGCATTTTTTTACAAGGATAAATAACGAATATGGAACACGCAATAAGTTTGTTTTTCAGGTCGATTTTTGTCGACAACATGATATTCGCTTTCTTTCTCGGCATGTGCTCGTTTCTTGCCGTTTCTAAGAATGTGAAGACCTCTTTTGGACTTGGCGCAGCTGTCACCTTCGTGCTGTTAGTTACCGTTCCGGTAGATTATCTTCTGCAGACCAAGGTGCTGGGCCCCAACTGTCTGGCCGAGGGAGTAGACCTCTCTTTCCTGAGCTTTATCTTGTTCATTGCGGTGATAGCCGGTATCGTGCAGCTGGTAGAGATGGTTGTCGAGAAGTACAGCCCCTCGCTCTATGCGGCCTTGGGTATCTTCCTGCCGCTGATAGCCGTTAACTGTGCCATCATGGGTGCGTCGCTGTTCATGCAGCAGCGCATTAATATGGATCCCTCTAACTCGCAGTACATAGGTAGCGTGTGGGATGCGCTGGTCTATGCGCTCGGGTCGGGTATCGGCTGGACGCTGGCCATCGTCGCCATGGGTGCCATTCGCGAGAAGCTGCAGTATAGTGATGTGCCCAAGCCACTGCAGGGCTTAGGTATCACCTTTATCATCGTGGGGCTGATGGCCATGGCCATGATGTGTTTTAGTGGACTTAAAATATAATAAGGAGTAGATATACATGGGACAGTTTATATTGATTAGTATAGGAGTCTTTCTGCTGATAATACTCCTTCTTGTAATTATTTTGCTGGTAGCCAAGCGCTACCTTAGCCCCAGCGGCAATGTCACCATTACTATTAACGGCGACAAGAAGCTGTCGGTCGGTCAGGGCAGTAGCCTGATGACCACCCTGAATGAGAATGGCATATTCCTTCCCTCTGCCTGTGGCGGTAAGGCCAGCTGTGGCCAGTGCAAGGTGCAGGTTCTTGAGGGCGGCGGTGAAATTCTTGATTCTGAGCGTCCTCACTTTACCCGCAAGCAGATTAAGGAGCACTGGCGGCTGGGATGCCAGTGCAAGGTGAAGGGCGACCTGACCATCAAGGTGCCTGACAGTGTCATGGGTGTCAAGGAGTGGGAGTGTACCGTTATCTCCAATAAGAACGTTTCGAGCTTTATCAAGGAGTTCAAGGTGGCCCTACCTCCTGGCGAGCACATGGACTTTATCCCCGGTTCCTACGCTCAGATTAAGATACCGGCCTACGACTGCATTGACTACAACGTAGACTTTGATAAGGCTGATATCGGTGAGGAGTACATCGGTGCTTGGGAGAAATTCAACATCTTCTCGCTCAAGGCGCATAACCCTACGCCAACCGTGCGTGCCTACTCTATGGCCAACTACCCGGCCGAGGGCGACATTATCACGCTTACGGTACGTATCGCCACTACACCGTTCCTTCCCCGTCCACAGGTGGGATTTCAGGATGTTCCCACAGGCATCGGCTCTTCCTATATC
>CAKPRX010000120.1 GCA_934183135.1 uncultured Prevotella sp. | reverse complement strand
AAGCAGCGTCGTGGCGTGTGCAAAGAAGTCGGCGTCGGGACATTCTATCCACTGTTCGACCACGCAGCGGGTTATCTCCTGGTCATCGTCGTCGAATGTGACCAGTTCGCCGCTTTCTGGCGACACGCGGACGTGTATGTCGGTAATGGCAGATGTCTCGTTGTCGGCCGGGAACTTCTCTGCTGTCTTTCTGATGGCACGCTCTATCTGCTGTACCGTCTGTTCTGTTGCTTTCATGAGGTAGACTCTTTTAATGTTTATTGTATCTTTTGCAAAGATAGTGCAAACCGAGCGCCACGAGCTTGCTCGAATGGCCGAGGTGCCGCCTATCTTATGCAAAGATACGCTTTGCGTGCTAAAAAGCAAAGAAAAAACCGATTTTTTTGTCTCTCATGCCCTTAAATAGCGTGTTTTGACTTGGTGCGGTGGCCTAAAAAACTTAAAAGCTGATGGGCGTGCTGATTTTGACCGAAAAAGTGATGCCTAAATCGTTTTTTTTAGCTAATTTTGCAGGCAGTATGCCCACAGGAGATAACCTTAGGAAGTGGGCAGGCAGTGTCGACTGAAACAAGCGTTTTGCCTATGGCCAGAGTGATAACCAAGGAAGGTGTAGTGACAGATATTATAGGGTCGCAGGTACGGGTTCGTGTGCTGCGGGCATCAGCCTGTGGCGGGTGTACCCTGTCGGGTCACTGCAATGCCGCTGAGTGTCGCACGAATATACTCACCGTGACGGCCAAGAGTACCGACGGCCTGTCGGTGGGCGACCATGTGCGCATATCTACCTCGGTATCGGCCATACAGCTGGCCCTGTGGGTGGGCTTTGGGCTGCCGCTTGTCGTACTGGTCGGCCTTTTTGCCACGGCCCGTTATGGCCTCGGGCTGGCCGACTACCTGTCGGCCGGTATAGGGCTTCTCTCCCTTATACCTTATTATATTATAGTATACCTGTGCCGTCACTGGTTAGGTCAGAGGGTGCATTTCAACATCGAAAGTACAAAACATGAATGATATGAACTACATTTTAGTGGCAGTGATGGTGCTGTGCGGAGTGGCGCTGCTGGCAGCAGTGGTGTTGTACACCGTGTCGCGCAAGTTTGCTGTCAAGGAAGACCCGCGAGTAAAGGATGTGCAGCAGTGTCTGCCCGGCGCCAACTGCGGAGGCTGTGGCTTTGCCGGCTGTGCCGCTATGGCCGAGGCCCTGGTCAAGGGGGCTGATGCCGGAAGCATAGACGGACTGCGCTGTCCCGTGGGTGGCGATGCTGCCATGGCTAAGATAAGTGAGGTGTTAGGCATGGCCTCAGCGGCTGCCGACCCCATGGTAGCCGTGGTACGCTGTAATGGAACCTGTGACAACCGCCCGCAGGTGGCTGTGTATGAGGGGCTGCACACCTGTGCTGCCGTCAACGCCTCTTCGGCTGGCGAGACCGGCTGTGGTTATGGCTGTCTGGGCTGTGGCGACTGCGTGTCGGCCTGCCAGTTTGGCGGCATCGTGCTTAACCCTGAAACGGGGATCCCTGAGGTCAACGAGGACGTGTGCATAGGTTGCGGCGGATGTGTCAAGGCTTGCCCGCGCCACATCATCGAGCTGCGCAAGAAGGGGCCTAAGGGCCGCCGCGTGTATGTACGCTGCGTGAACCACGACCGTGGTCCCGTGGCCCGCAAGGCTTGTCAGGCCGCGTGCATAGGTTGTGGCAAGTGCGAGAAGGTGTGCCCGTTCGGAGCCATAACGGTAACCGGCAATCTCTCATACATAGACTACAACAAGTGCCGGATGTGTACCAAGTGTGTGGCAGAGTGCCCCACGGGTGCCATTGTCAAAGTAAATTTTCCCGTAGTGAAGAAGAAGGAGGCTGAAGCATGAAACTACATACCTTTAAGATAGGCGGCGTACATCCCGCCGAGCACAAGATAGCGGCCGAGGTGGCCACGCGTCCGGCGCCACTGCCCACCCAGGCCATATTTCCCCTTTCGCAGCACATCGGTGCCCCTGCCAAACCTGTAGTGCAGAAGGGCGACACCGTCAAGGTGGGTACCCTGCTGGCCGAGGCCGGCGGCTTTGTGTCGGCCCCCATCTACTCGTCGGTATCGGGTACGGTGGCTAAGATAGACACTGCCATAGACGCTACCGGGTACCGCAAGCCTGCTATCATAGTCAAGGTGGAGGGCGACGAGTGGGAGCCGGGCATAGACCGGACCGACACCCTGGAGACGCTGGCTGCTCACCCGGAACTGACGGCCGAGACTATCATTGAGCAGATTAAGTGGGCTGGCGTAACGGGTATGGGCGGTGCCGGATTTCCTACCTTTATCAAGCTATGTCCGCCTCCTACGGCCAAGGCCGAGTGTGTGATACTTAACGGAGTGGAGTGCGAACCCTACATCACGTCTGACTACAGGCTTATG
This sequence comes from uncultured Prevotella sp., assembly GCA_934183135.1. Classification (GTDB taxonomy): domain Bacteria; phylum Bacteroidota; class Bacteroidia; order Bacteroidales; family Bacteroidaceae; genus Prevotella. The sequence continues at coordinate 2,741 of CAKPRX010000120.1, read as the reverse complement.
ATGGAACACGCCGATGAGATACTGGTGGGCCTGGACCTGCTGATGAAGGCGGCCCATGTGGAACGTGGCTATATAGGTATCGAGGCCAATAAGCCCAAGGCCATAGCCCTGTTGCAGGAGAAGACGGCCGCCGACCCACGTGTACAGGTGGTTCCGCTGCAGATGAAGTACCCTCAGGGAGGCGAGAAACAGCTGGTTGACGCCGTCATAGGCCGCCAGGTGCCCGCCCCGCCCGCCATTCCAGTCAACGTGGGCGCCATCGTGCAGAACGTGGCCACTGCCTATGCCGTCTATCAGGCCGTGATGAAGCACAAACCCCTCTTTGAGCGTTATACCACCGTGTCGGGACAAGCCCTGAGCCTGTCGGCCAACTACCTGGTACGCATGGGAACTCCCTTTGCCAACTTGGTAGAGCTATGTGGCGGCATGCCCGACGGCGACAGCAAGGTTCTGGCTGGCGGACCCATGATGGGCAAGGCCGTGGTATCTCTGGACGTACCCGTGTGCAAGGGTACCAATGCGGTGACCGTGCTGAGCGGTGCCGATGCCCATCGCGGACAGGTGCAAGCCTGCATACGCTGTGGTAAGTGTGTCGATGCTTGCCCGATGGGCCTGGAACCCTATCTGCTGGCCACCCTGTCGGCCCGGGGCATGTACGACCGTGCCGAGCGAGAGCAGATTGTGTCGTGTATAGCCTGCGGCAGCTGCCAGTTTACCTGTCCCTCACATAGGCCCATACTCGACAACATCCTGATAGGCAAGGGCAGGGTCATGGCTAATATCAAATCAAGAAATAGTAAGAAGTAATGAGTAAGTTAATTATATCTCTGTCGCCCCACGCACATGGCGGCGACAGCGTAGAGCGCAACATGTACAACGTGGTGATAGCTCTGGTGCCCGCCCTGCTGGTGTCGCTGTTCTACTTTGGGGTGGGCTCGCTGGTGGTGTGTGCCGTGAGCGTGGCCGCCTGTATGTTTTTCGAGTGGGCCATCAGCCGCTATCTGCTGCACCGGGCCCCTACGCTTACCGATGGCTCGGCCCTTATTACCGGACTGCTCTTGGGCATGAACCTGCCCAGCAATTTTCCCGTCTGGATGGTCATCGTGGGTGCCTTGGTGGCCATAGGCATAGGCAAGATGACCTTTGGCGGTCTGGGCTGCAACCCCTTTAACCCCGCCATCGTGGGCCGCTGTTTCCTCTTGGTGAGTTTTCCGGCAGCCATGACCTCGTGGCCCGTGGTGGGTCAGCACCTGTCGTATATGGACGCTGCCACCGGAGCCACGCCACTGAGCGTGATGAAGGCCGCTATCAAGACGGGCGACGCCTCGCTCCTGGACCGGCTGCCCGACAGCATGGATATGCTCTTAGGTAACGTGGCCAATGGCTATGGTGCCGGCACCATCGGCGAGGTGTGTGCCGCGGCGCTGCTCATAGGCTTTGCCTGGATGCTGTGGCGCAGGGTCATTACCTGGCACATCCCCGTAACCATACTGATGACCGTATTTGTGCTGAGTGGGCTGCTCCACCTGGCCAACCCCGTGTATGCCAACCCTGTAGCCGTGTTGCTCAGTGGCGGACTCATGCTGGGAGCCATCTTTATGGCCACCGACTATGTAACCTCGCCCATGACCCATCGCGGACAGGTCATCTATGCCGTGGGGATAGGCGTGCTCACCGTGGTGATACGCAACTGGGGCAGTTATCCCGAAGGTATGTCGTTCGCCATACTCATTATGAACGCCTTGACGCCCCTCATCAACTTCTATGTCAAACCTAAAAGATTTGGGGAGGTAGCCAAATGAAGAAACTACAATCGTCGCTCACCAATATGGTAGTGGTACTGGTGGGCGTGGCCCTGATAACGGGCTGCTTGCTGGCCTATGTGAACCATATAACCACGGCCCCTAAGGAGGAGCAGAAGGCGCGCACGCTGGCCGACGGCATCAGCGCTGTCATGGGCGGCGGCCGGGTAGAGGTGACGGCCAACGATACCGTGAAGCAGGCCGACAACGGCAAGGAAGTGCTGCTGGTGATACACCGGATAGCCGGTGGCGGTGCCGCCGTGGAGAGCCCGACGATGGGGTTCGGCGGCGAGCTGCGCATACTGGTGGGCTTTACGCCACAGGGAGCCATCTCGGGCTACACGGTGCTGCAGAGCGCTGAGACTCCGGGCCTGGGCGCCAAGGCTGCCACCTGGTTCCAGCAGGGCGCCAAGGGCAATATCATAGGAAAGAACCCGGCCACGCCGCTCAAGGTGAGCAAGGACGGGGGCGATGTAGACGCCATCACGGCGTCGACCATCACATCGAGGGCTTTCCTCAAGGCTGTCAACCAGGCTTATGCGGCTTATGCCGGAGCCAGCGCTGACGGGCATACAGGTGCAACAGCTAAAGCAAAGAAAGGATAGAAGATGAACTATATAGACATTATTAAGAACGGAGTAGTCAAGGAGAACCCCACCTTTGTATTGCTGCTCGGTATGTGTCCCACACTGGCCACCACGACCAGCGCCATGAACGGACTGATGATGGGACTGGCCACCATGGCCGTGCTGATATGTACCAACTTTGTCATATCGTGTATCAAGAACCTTACCCCCGACATGGTGCGCATACCGGTGTTCGTGGTGGTGATAGCCACCTTTGTAACCATCCTCCAGATGTTTATCGAGGCCTACGCCCCGGCGGTCAACAAGAGCCTGGGCATCTACATTCCCCTCATTGTGGTAAACTGTATTATCC
>CAKPRX010000119.1 GCA_934183135.1 uncultured Prevotella sp. | reverse complement strand
CGGTACGGGTGGCGCAGAGGTTCTGGTTGGTCTCCTGCGAGGAGGTCTTCTGGGCTCCGTGGCGCACCAGTACACGGCCGGCGAAGGCACCCACGGCCTCGCCGTCGAGGACGTACTTGTACAGCTCGTTGCTGGTACAGTGGCCCACCTGGTGGTCTATGAGGGTGTTGTTGTCTACATGCTGGGTCTTGTCGGCTATCACGCAGCCGTTGCAGCGGCACTCGGCCCCCTCGCCCCTGAAGGTCAGGTCCAGGTGGTTGCAGGTAACGCCGTTGTGCAGGGTTATCACGTTGTGGTTGACACGGCTGTTGGCCTGCTGCTCTATATACACGTTGCTGGTGCGGGTGTTGCGTATGTGGGTCTCTTCCAGGCAGTAGAGGTCCAGGCTGGCGTTGTCGCCCACGTAAGCCTCTATCACCTGGGTAGCCAGGAAACGGCGGTCGTCGGCAGCATGGTCGCAGAAGAGGAACCGGGCCTCGGCACCCTGCTCGATGACCATGAGGACACGGCGGTTGACCATCAGGTCGACGTCGGAGCGCAGGATGTTGATGACCTGCACGGTGCGCTCCATCCTCACGTTCTTAGGCACGTAGATGAACAGGCCGTCCTGGGCCAGCATGGTGTTGAGGGCGGTAAGCGCGTCGGTAGCCGTGGGGGCTATGCGGCCGTAGTAGGGCTCAACCAGCTCGGGGCGGGTGGCGGCCACGCGGCTCAGCGAGTCGATGACGACGCCCTCGGGCAGGTGTGCCTGCGGCAACTGCTTGGCGTAGAAGCTGTCGTTGATGACAAAATAGAGGGAAGTACTCAGGTTGGGCACATCGCACCTGAATACGTCGTAGGGGTCTACCGGTATGTCCAGGCGGTTAAGGTTGAGCCCGTAGTCGGGCTCAAATAGCTTGGCAATGTCGGTATATCTGTAGCGCTCTACCTTGCGCGTAGGAAAGCCGAGCCTCTTGAAGTCGGCAAAGGCCGCCTCGCGCAGGCGGTTCATCACGGGGGCCGAGTGGGTGCTGATCATCTCGGCACACGCCGTGTACAGGTCTATATACTGTTGTTCGCTTTTCATAATTAAGGGATATTACGGGCTTACTCTTCATTGTCGGCCTCGGCCTTGATCCAGTCGTAGCCGCGCTGTTCTATCTCCTTGGCCAGCTCGGGGCCGGCGGTCTTGACGATGCGGCCCTTGTAGAGCACGTGTACCACATTGGGGCGTATCATGTCGAGCAGTCGCTCGTAGTGGGTGATGACGATGGCCGACGTCTCGGCGGTGTGCATCTTGTTGACGCCGTCGGCCACGATGCGCATGGCGTCTACGTCCAGGCCCGAGTCGGTCTCGTCGAGTATGCTGAGCTTAGGCTCGAGCATGGCCATCTGGAATATCTCGTTGCGCTTCTTCTCTCCGCCCGAGAAGCCCTCGTTTACGCTGCGGTGAGCCAGCTTGCTGTCCAGTTCTACTATCTTGCGCTTCTCGCGCATCAGCTTGATAAACTCGCTGGCGTTGAGCGGCTCCAGCCCCTGGTACTCGCGCTTGGCGTTGACGGCCGCCTTCATAAAGTTGGTCATCGACACGCCCGGAATCTCTACCGGGTACTGGAAGGACAGGAACAGTCCCTCGCGGGCGCGGTCCTCGGGCTTCATGGTGAGCAGATTCTTGCCGTTGAAGATGGCCTCGCCCTCGGTAACGGTGTAGAGCGGATTGCCTGTGAGCACTGCGCTCAGCGTCGACTTGCCCGAGCCGTTGGGGCCCATGATGGCGTGTATCTCGCCGTCGGCTATGGTGAGGTTAATGCCTCTCAGTATTTCTTTTCCTGCAATGGTGGCATGCAGATTTCTTACCTCTAACATATCTTGTAATTATATCTATATGATTATTAATACGAATCGAGTATTCCCTGGAGCAGTCCGCGGCTGTCGCCCTCAGTAAAGTGGAAGGGGAAGTCTACTTTGAGTCCCACGGAGAGTACATGGCGGTGTATCTGACCATGATAGACGGTGGGGGTGACCTCTTTGTTGTCGGTATAGACGGCATGGTTGTGCGAGCCGAACCCGAGACGGAAGCCATACTGAGCCTGGAGGGCTATGTGACTGAAGATGTAGACATCGGCACCCACTACGGGGCCGGCGCTGAAGCGGGGCGTGCGGGTCTGGCCGCCGATGTGGTACTGGTAACCTTCCTGGGGCATCGTGATGTCGCTGGCCAGGTCGTCGCGCCCGGCATCTATCGTCCAGAGCACGTCGGCACCCACGTAGGGCTGTATCCACCAGTCGGTGGGGGCAGGGCGCCATCGGCCGCCGGCCATCAGCTGGTTCAGGTCGCTGTTGGCATCGCCCTTGAGATAGCTTATCTCCTCGTGTTCATAGCCAGCCTTGACGCTCCACTGGCTGTTAGGTATATAGTACTCGGCGTGCAGACTGGTGAGCATGCCCGTCTGACTGGCAGCGCCCATGCGGTACAGGGGGGCGTTGCCGCCCGAGCGGTGGGCACCGATGGTAGCGTTGCCGCCAATATGGGCATCGATGGCCCAGCGGGCCTGCGAGTCGTCCTTGTACTCGCCATGGCGCTTGTAGCGGTATGTGTCCTGTGCGGCCACCTGCGCTACCGTCGCTATGGCCATCAGCATTGTCATTATGAGTCGATACATATTATCCTACGGTTCCTTCGAGTGATACACTGAGCAGCTTCTGCGCCTCTACGGCAAACTCCATGGGCAGCTTGTTGAGCACCTCCTTAGCGTAGCCGTTCACGATGAGGCCCACGGCCTGCTCGGTGGGTATGCCGCGCTGGTTGCAGTAGAACAGCTGGTCCTCGGATATCTTAGAGGTGGTTGCCTCGTGTTCCACGATGGCGCTGTCATTGTGTATGTCCATGTAGGGGAAGGTATGGGCACCGCAGTCGGAACCTAACAGCAGCGAGTCGCACGAACTGTAGTTGCGGGCGTTGTCGGCATTGCTCGTGGCACGTACCAGTCCACGGTAAGAGTTCTGACTGTGACCAGCCGAGATGCCCTTGGAGATGATGGTGCTCTTGGTGTTCTTGCCCATGTGTATCATCTTGGTACCGGTGTCGGCCTCCTGATAATGGTTGGTTACGGCGACAGAATAGAACTCAGCCTGTGAGTTGTCGCCACGCAGCACGCAGGAAGGATATTTCCACGTAATGGCCGAACCCGTCTCGACCTGAGTCCAACTGAGCTTGGAGTTGACGCCCCGCAGGTCGCCGCGCTTAGTAACCAGGTTGAGTACACCGCCCTTGCCGTGCTCGTCGCCCGGGTACCAGTTCTGCACGGTAGAGTATTTTACTTCGGCATTGTCCTTGACGATTATCTCGACGATGGCAGCGTGTAGCTGGTTCTCGTCGCGCATCGGGGCGGTACAGCCCTCCAGGTAGGACACGTAGCTGTCGTCCTCGGCCACAATGAGTGTACGCTCGAACTGGCCGGTATTGCGGGCGTTGATACGGAAGTAGCTGCTGAGCTCCATAGGGCACCTTACGCCCTTAGGGATATAGACGAAGGAGCCGTCGCTGAACACGGCGCTGTTAAGGGCTGCGAAGAAATTGTCACGGTAGGGAACCACCGAGCCCAGATACTCACGCACCAGGTCGGGGTGCTCTTTCACAGCCTCGCCTATGCTGCTGAAGATGATGCCCTTGGCGCGTAGCTGGTCCTTGAACGTGGTCTTCACGGACACCGAGTCCATGATGGCGTCTACAGCCGTGCCGCTCAGCGCCAACCGCTCCTCCAGGGGGATACCCAGCTTGTCGAAAGTCTTCTCCAGCTCGGGGTCTATCTTGTCGTTCTTGGGCTTCTTGGCCATTGGGTCGGCATAGTAGGATATGGCCTGATAGTCTATCTCTGGCACATGTACATGTCCCCATGTGGGCTGCTCGAGCGTGAGCCAGTGGCGGAAGGCCCGGAGCCTGAAGTCGAGCAGCCACTGAGGTTCGCCTTTCTTCTGCGAGATGAGGCGTACCACCTGCTCGTTGAGGCCCTTGTCAATAATGTCTGTCTGCACATTGGTGGTGAAGCCGAATTCGTACTTCTGGTCGGCTACCTGCTTGACAAACTCGTTCTTTTCTTTTTCTGCCATTTGTATGTGTGTGTCCATGACACTTGGTAAATCCCAGTCTGACCTCGTCGGTCATGCGGGGAACTATTTATAACCATGATAGTGACACCCTCTTCGTCGAACAGGATGCCACTACCTATATTATTGCATATAGCCTTATCCGTCAGACGGATGGCTATCCTGCCTGTGTTAGAGTTTCTGCTCCACCTCGATTTCGGTAAAGGTCTCGAGGATGTCGCCCTCCTGGATGTCGCTGTAGTTAACCAGGCTGATACCACACTCCATACCCGTGGGTACTTCCTTGACATCGTCCTTGTAACGCTTCAGCGAGTCGATGGGCGCTGTCTTCACTACAATGCCGTCGCGTATCACGCGGGCCTTGTCCTTGCTGTGTACCTTGCCCTCTGTTACCAGACAGCCGGCCACTACGCCCACCTTGGAAATCTTGTACACCTGCTTAACTTCTACCTGGCCGGTCACAATCTCCTTCTTTACCTTGTCGAGCATACCCTGCATAGCCGACTTGACGTCGTCTATGGCATCGTAGATCACCGAGTAGGTGTTAATCTCTACTCCCTCCTGGTCAGCCTGCTTGCGGGCGGCTGCCGAGGGGCGCACCTGGAAGCCCACGATGATGGCGTCGGAAGCGTCGGCCAGGGTTACATCGCTCTCGGATATCTGGCCCACGGCCTTGTGTATCACGTTGACGTTAACCTTCTCTGTCGAGAGTTTGATAAACGAGTCGCTCAGAGCCTCGATACTACCGTCGGTGTCGCCCTTGACGATGATATTAAGCTCTTTGAACGAACCGAGGGCGATACGGTGCGAGATGTCGTCGAGCGAGAGTCGTTTCTGGGTACGCAGGCCCTGTTCGCGCTGTAGCTGCTCGCGCTTGTTGGCTATCTCGCGTACCTCCTGTTCCGAGTCGAGTACATGGAAAGCGTCGCCGGCGGTAGGCGCTCCGTTCAGGCCCAGTATGATGGCCGGCTCGGCCGGCTTGGCACTGTCTATGCGCTGATTGCGCTCGTTAAACATGGCCTTGATGCGGCCCCAGCTGGTTCCGGCTATCACGTAGTCGCCCACCTTGAGGGTACCGTTGCTTACCAGCACGGTGCTCACGTA
>CAKPRX010000118.1 GCA_934183135.1 uncultured Prevotella sp. | reverse complement strand
AACTTATGCCGTCCGGCATGGCCATCCCCATATTCACCATGCTACAGAGCAGAAGAATGAAGAAGATTATTTATAACAAGTTTGACAAGACCCTGATTACCGCTATGCCCGTGGTGTCATTTCCAGGGCGCATTATCACCATCATGACGCCTGGCGAGGCCGAGCGGGCAGTCGACTATCTGCTGTCGCATACCATCTTGGGCGTAGATACCGAGACCCGACCCGCATTTAAGAAAGGCCAAAACTACAAGGTGGCTCTGCTGCAGGTATCTACTTACGATACCTGTTTTCTGTTTCGTCTTAATTACATCGGTGTTACCCCGGCCATCATCCGGCTGCTCGAGAACCGCACCGTGCCCATGGTGGGCCTGTCGCTCAACAACGACCTGTTGTCGCTCCACCATCGCGCCGAGTTTGCTCCAGGTGCTTTCATAGACCTGCAGGACGAGGTGGGCCGTATAGGTATCGAGGACATGTCGCTCCAGAAACTCTACGCCAACCTGTTTCATCAGAAGATTAGCAAGCGCCAGCGACTCACCAACTGGGAGGCCGACGTGCTGACCGACCGCCAGCGTATGTACGCTGCCACGGATGCCTGGACCTGTATCAAGCTCTATGACGAGCTCTGCCGCCTGTCGCGTACGGGCGACTACGAACTGGTCATCGCCCCTGAGCCCGAACCCAAGCCCCGTGCCAATACTAAAAAGACAGAACAATGACAACATACCGTACCGTAACACTCAAGCGGGGCAAGGAAGAAAGCCTCCGCCGTTTTCATCCATGGATTTTCTCGGGCGCCATCAGTCATATAGACGAGGGGGTAGCCGAGGGCGATGTAGTGAATGTCTATGCCTCTACGGGCGAGTTCCTGGCGGTGGGCCATTACCAGATTGGCTCTATCGCCGTGCGCGTCCTGTCGTTCAGAGAGGTGCCCATCGATGCCGCGTTCTGGGAGAGCCGGCTGGAGTCGGCCCTGCAGATGCGTATTGCCATAGGCATAGCCGACAATCCCGATAACAACACCTACCGGCTGGTTCATGGCGAGGGCGACAACCTGCCCGGGCTGGTCATAGACTGCTATGGGGCCACGGCCGTCATGCAGGCCCACAGCGTGGGCATGCACATGTGCCGCCACGAGGTGTGCCAGGCCCTTCTCCATGTCATGGGCCACCGTATAGCCAATGTGTACTACAAGAGCGAGACCACGCTGCCCTACAAAGCCGACCTGCGTCAGGAAAACGGTTTTATCTATGGGGGCAGCGACGACAATACGGCCGTGGAGAACGGCCTCAAGTTTCATGTCGACTGGCTCAAGGGCCAGAAGACGGGCTTCTTCGTAGACCAGCGCGAGAACCGGCTGCTCTTAGAGCACTATGCCCGTGGCCGAAACGTACTCAATATGTTCTGCTACACGGGTGGCTTCTCGGTATATGCCATGCGGGGCGGTGCCCAGTCGGTCCACTCGGTAGACAGCAGCGCCAAGGCCATCGAGCTTACCAATCTTAATGTAGATATGAACTTCCCCGGCGACAGCCGCCACGAGGCTTACTGCGATGACGCGTTCAAGTATCTCGATGCCCATGACGACAAGTACGACCTCATCATCCTGGACCCACCAGCCTTTGCCAAGCACCGCGCAGCCCTCCATAACGCGCTCAAGGGCTACACCCGCCTTAATGTCAAGGGCTTCGAACGCATCAAGCACGGCGGTATTCTCTTTACCTTCAGCTGCTCGCAGGTAGTTACCAAGGACCATTTCCGCAACGCCGTCTTTACCGCCGCTGCCCAGGCTGGCCGTAAGGTGCGTATCCTGCACCAGCTCCATCAGCCGGCCGACCACCCCATCAACATCTATCACCCCGAGGGCGAATATCTCAAGGGACTGGTGCTCTATGTTGAGTGATAGCGTACGGCAGTTTATCGCCCGCCATGGGCTTCTGGCCAGCACAGACCGTCATATCGTGGCCCTGTCTGGCGGGGCCGACAGCGTGTGTCTGCTGCTGGTACTTCACGAGTTGGGCTATACCATCGATGCCGCCCATTGCAACTTTCACCTGCGCGGTGATGAGGCCGACCGCGATGAGCAGTTCTGCGTCAGCCTGTGCCTCCGTTATGGCATACGCCTTCACCGTGCCCACTTTGACACCCGTGCCTATGCCGCCGCCCATAAGGTGAGTATCGAGATGGCGGCACGCGACCTCAGATATGCTTATTTTGAACAGTTGCGCCGCGACATCGGCGCCGCCACCATCTGTGTGGCCCACCACCGCGAGGACAGTGCCGAGACCGTGCTGCTCAATCTGCTCCGCGGTACCGGTATCGACGGACTTACGGGCATATCCCCCCGCAACGGTCATGTGGTTCGGCCCCTCTTGGGCGTAAGCCGGCAGGACATCCTCGGCTATCTCCGCGACCACGGGCAGGACTATGTAACCGACAGCAGCAATCTGAAAAACGATGTGAAGCGCAACAAGATACGGCTGGATGTCATCCCCCTGCTCCAGACCATCAATCCCTCGGTCATAGACTCCATCTACCAGACTTCCCAGCGCCTGGCCGAGGTGGCCCGGGTGGCCAACAACCCAGCCCTGCACGCCCCTTACACAGGGCAGAGGCTGCCCATAGACCGCCTGCGCCGCGAGCCCAGCGCCGAGTATATGCTCTGGCACCGTCTCCGAGGGTTAGGGTTTACCCCGGCACAGGTCGAGGCTATGGCCGCCAGCCTCGATGCGCAGAGTGGCATGGAGTGGCGGTCGGCCTCGCATGTCGTGGTGCGCGACCGCGACGCCTTTGTCATCGCCACGCGGCCTGCCGCGCAGCCTGCGCCCCTGGTGGTGCCCGAGCCGGGGCTCTACCGTTATGGCGAGCGACTGAAGTTGCGTGTGCAGACGGGCGCCGTTGACAGTGGCTTTGTCCTGTCGCGTACCGCCGCGTGTGCTACACTCGACGCTGGCCCCATCGCGTGGCCGCTCACCCTGCGACAGACACAGCAGGGCGACCGCTTCGTGCCATTGGGCATGACGGGGTCTAAGCTGGTAAGCGACTATCTTACAGACCGTAAGAAGAATATATTGGAGAAACGCGCCCAACTGGTAGTGGTCGATGCCACGGGACGCATAGTGTGGCTGGTGGGCGAGCGGCCCGACAACCGTTGCCGTATAACAGACCACAGTCGCCGCTACCTCATGCTCAGCGTGAGTGAAGACGACTAAGGCCAGTGGGCCGATAGCCTTGTGGGCTATCGGCCGTTGTATAATCTTTCGTACTGTTTAGCTACCTTGACATAGTCATGGTGCCGGCGTATGTACTCTATACTCTGGCGCTTCAGCTGAGCTATGCGCTCAGGGTGGTTAACCAGATGCTCGAGCTCCTCATATACGCTGTCGTATGTGGGCAGTACGTTGACGATGGGGCGCAGCTCTTTCTCGCCCAGTATCTCATAGTTCTCAGGTTCGCCGCCCCCTACGCAGATGATGCCATGGGCCATAGCCTCTAAGGGGTTCATGGAGGGCGTGTAGCTGTACAGCTGGTCCAGCAGTACGTCGCTGTCAGCCAGCCGGCTGGTGTATTCGCTGAAGGGCAGGTTCTCGGCCACCGTCAGTTGCATCCTGTCAGGATAGCGGCGGGCCACATCCCGGGCGGCGCGGAGCATGATGTCGGTACCCTTGTACACCGAGCGCTCGCGGTTGATGCCGATAAATACGCGCAGGCGGTCGTGGGTGCTTACGGGAGGGTTCTCGCGGCAGTGTATGGGGTAGGGGATAAACGCGGTCTTGTCGGCAAAGAGTGGGTGGTAGCACGCCCAGTACTCGTACAGGCCGGCTATGATGCCCCGGCACTCGCGGGCCATGAGCTGGTTGAGCCGGCCCTTGGCGGTGTCTATCCAGTCTCGGATATAGACCTCGGCCTCAGGGCCGGTGCGCAGGGTGTGGCCGAAGTTGAAGTCGCTGTACCGCAGGGGCATACGGGTGACATTCTCGTGAACCCAGTAGTAGTCCATGCCGTAAGCGCCCAGGAAGAGCTGGCCGTTGTGACGCTTCAGGTACTGGTAGACAGGCTCGACACGCTCAGCCCGTAGTTCCAGGAACATAGGGTTGATAAACTGGACCACATCGTAGCCGCGTAGCTGAGGGAGGCGGGCGTAGAGCTGGGCCATGTACCACATGCCACCAAGGCGGCCGGGGCGACGCACCAGCGAGATGTCGCGTGGGTAGTTCTTCCAGAAGTCGCCGTTAGACACCACCGTCACCTGGTGGCCCAGCTCGCGCAGTCCCTCGGCCAGCGTCCAGTGTACATTGCTGTACTCGCCCATCAGTAATATCCTCATAAGCCTCTTTATCTTATCGTGTGGAGCAGTATGGTCCGGCCTATGGCCGACTGGACCATACGCCGGAAAAGCTGGTACTTGCGTGTATAGCGCCTGTCGGGCAGGGGGTACAGCCCCAGGCGCCCCAGGGCCTCGGTGGCCTCGTTCAGGCGCTGGCGGCTATGGGTCAGGCTGATGGTGTTGTACAGGTAGTCCATGCAGAGCTGGGCTATACGGCGGCCGAGGGCTACGCGCTCCTGCCCGGGCAGTGTCTGGGCCAGCTGCTGCAGTCGGCCTATGATGCCGAGGGTGTCGGCCAGCCGCTTGTCTATATGGTTGGGTGCGGTGTTGTGTACGATAGAGCTGTCGCGCTTGCGGTAGTAGTATGCCCTGGCATCGGTACAGTACAGGCGCTCGGCGCGGAGGAGCAGGAGGGGCGTAAACTCCTCGTCCTCGTGCAGGATGCCGGGCGTGAAGCGCAGGCTGCCCAGGAGCTGACGGCTGAAGATGTAGCCACAGGCTGTGCCCCGTATGTTCTGGTTGTGTATATAGGTGGCCCCGTCCATGGGGCCCTCGAAGGAGTAAGGGGTGGTGGCGTTGGGGCGGTCGCTGAGGTGAAAGGTCACCACGTCGGGCTGATGGTAGCGTACTATGTCTAAGCAGTGCTCGTAAGGGGCCTGTACCAGGCTGTCATCGCCGTCGACAAACTGGATGTACTGTCCCGTGGCTACCCGTAGCCCCATGTTGCGGGCACCCGACAGGCCGCGGTTGGGCTGCCGCAGATAGATTATCTCGTCCTTCAGCGGAGCTATGTCGGTGAGTGCCGGTATGGCCGACCCGTCGTCGATGACTATGATTTCGCGCTCGTGTGGCATGAGTATCAGCGCACGTATGGAG
>CAKPRX010000117.1 GCA_934183135.1 uncultured Prevotella sp. | reverse complement strand
TGAGCAAGAACCCGGCCACCACCTCTTCTACCTTCATCGTGAAACACGACCGCACGGGAAGCGACTTGGACATCGACATCGAGGTGTTTGACATGAGCGGCCGCCTGCTGTGGACTCACCATGAGAGCGGTGTGCCTACCTCGGGCGCCTATACCGTAGACTGGGACCTCACGCTCGACAGCGGCGCCCGGCTGCAGACGGGCGTGTATCTATACCGCGTCCGCGCCGGCTCAGACGGCAGCAAGAAGACCTCCAAGGCCAAGAAACTTATCGTAATAGGCAATAAATAGGCCCTCATAGCCGTTATTTATAGCGTAGAAAACATAGATATGAGCATAGACAATATCACCCGTAGCCTACTCGGGCTGTTCCTGGTCTTGGTGGCAGCTCCCCTGCACGCCCAGGACAAGAAGAATATGTTTAACCCGGTCAACACTTCGGTAACCTCGCAGACCATAGCTCCCGATGCCCGCGCTGCCGGCATGGGCGATGTGGGTGTGGCCACCGATGCCGACGTTAACTCGCAGTACTGGAACCCGGCTAAGTATCCCTTTGCCATCTCGCGTGCCGGGGTGGCTCTCAACTATACCCCGTGGCTCCGCCAGTTGGTCAACGATATGGATGTGGCCTACCTGGCCGGCTACTACCGCATAGGCGACTACAGTGCGGTGTCGGCGTCCATGCGCTATTTCTCCATGGGCGAGGTGTACATGGACGGGCATACCGATGACAACGCTATGACCATCAGCCCGTACGAGATGTCGCTCGACGTGGCTTACTCGCTTATGCTCAGCGAGAAGTTCTCTATCGCGGCCGGTGTGCGGTGGATATACTCCGACCTGACGTTCAACTTTTCCGACGATACAGCCCCTGGCTCCGCCTTTGCGGCCGACCTGGCCGCTTACTACCAGGACTATCTCAATATCGGCCAGCGCGAGTGCCAGCTCGGCCTGGGGCTCAACATCTCTAATGTGGGTAGCAAGATTACCTTTGGCGGCGACGACCACAGCTACTTTATCCCCACCAACCTGCGCCTTGGTGCCTCGCTCAAGATTCCTATCGACGAGTACAACCGCATTACCTTCGCAGCCGACGCCAACAAGCTGCTGGTGCCTACTTACCCCAAGCAGCGCGATGGCGAGTCGACCGAGGACTACCAGCGCCGTATGGAGGACGAGTACTGGAATGTATCGTCCATCAGCGGCATCTTCAAGAGTTTCAGCGATGCCCCCAACGGTTTCTCCGAGGAACTCCAGGAGGTTAACTGGAGCGTGGGTACCGAGTACGAGTACAACGACAAGTTCTTCCTGCGTGCCGGCTATCACCACGAGAGCGAGAACAAGGGCAACCGTAAGTACTTCACCGTGGGCGCCGGCTTCAAGATGAAGGTCTTCTCTCTCGACGCCGGCTACGTTATCGCCACGGCCAAGAGCAACCCCCTTGACCAGACCCTGCGCTTCACCCTCAGTTTTGACATGGACGGTATCAAGGACATTTTCCGCCGTCGCTAATCCGGAAATTATGACAAAGATACGAGTTGGAATGGGCTACGACGTACACAAGCTCGTAGCCGGCCGCGAGCTCTGGCTCGGCGGCATCCTTATTCCCCATACGCTGGGTCTCTTGGGCCACAGCGATGCCGATGTGCTCATACACGCCATCTGCGATGCCCTCCTTGGGGCTGCCAATATGCGCGACATAGGCTATCACTTCCCCGACACATCGGCCGACACCCTCAACGTGGACAGCAAGATACTGCTGCGCAAGACTGTAGACCTGCTGGCCACCCGTGGCTATCGGGTGGGCAATATCGACGCCACCGTGTGTGCTGAGCGACCCAAGATAAATCCTCATGTGCCTGCCATGAAGGCCTGTCTGGCCCAGGTGATGGGCATAGATGAGGACGACGTGTCTGTCAAGGCCACCACCACCGAGCGGCTGGGCTTCACGGGCCGCGAGGAGGGCATCAGTGCCTATGCCGTGGCCCTTATAGAGCGGGTCTGAGCCACCGTGGCTCTCCCCGTCAGCACCCCTATCCGTAATACAGTACCCTCTGACGCTATGATTATAACCCTGACGATACTGGCCCTTACGGCCCTCTTTTTCGCCATCGGCAAGATACGCTCCGATGTGGTGGCGTTGTGTTCTCTTATCCTCCTGCTGCTCTTCGGCATCCTCACCCCGTCCGAGGCGCTGGCTGGTTTTTCTAACCAGGTGGTCATTATGATGGTGGGGCTGTTTGTCGTGGGCGGTGCCATCTTCCAGACCGGACTGGCCAAGATGATTAGCGGCCGCATCATGCGCCTGGCCGGCACCAGCGAGCTGGCCCTCTTTCTCCTTATTATCGTAGTAACATCCGTCATAGGCGCCTTTGTCAGCAACACAGGCACCGTGGCCCTCATGCTACCCATCGTGGTGAGCCTGGCCGCCAGCGCGCGCATACCGGCTTCGCGCCTGCTCATGCCGTTGGCCTTTGCCAGCAGTATGGGCGGCATGCTTACCCTCATCGGCACACCGCCCAACCTGGTGATACAGGAAGCCCTCGTAGAGAGCGGTCACCAGCCGCTCGGCTTCTTCTCCTTTCTGCCTGTGGGCCTGGTGTGTATAGCCGTGGGCATCGTGGTGCTTCTGCCGCTGAGCCGCTGGCTCTTGGGCCGCCGTCCCGTCGAGGAGGGTAGGGCAGGGCGCCGGGGCAAGTCGCCCCGCCAGCTGGTCAGCGAGTATCGCCTGGCCGACCGTCTGGCCTGCTACCAGGTGGCTCCCCATTCTCCGCTGGCTGGCCGTACCATCGGCGACATAGACCTTCATAACCGCTATGGCCTCAGTCTGCTGGAGCTGCGCCGCGAGCGTGGCCGCAAGAAGGGGCTGCTCAAGCAGGTAGAGCAGCGGGTGCCCGGCCCCGGTACCCGACTGCGGGCCGGCGACATGCTCTACCTCTCAGGGACCGAGGAAGATGCGGCCCGCTTTGTGGCCGACTATGGCCTTGTGCCCCTGTCGTCTGCCGGCTCGGCCGAAGATGGCGGCATGGCTTTCTATGACATCGGCCTGGCCGAGCTGGTACTCTTGCCCTCGTCCCGTTTTGTCAACCGGCTGCTCAGCGACACCCCTCTCCGCGCCCAGTATCACATTAACGTGGTGGGCATACGCCGGCGGGGCGAATACCTTATGGAGGGACTGGCCCAGACCCGTCTGCACGCCGGCGATGTGCTCTTGGTGCAGGGTACGTGGGACAATATCGGCCGTCTGGGCAACGATGAGGACCGCTGGGTGGTGTTAGGCCAGCCCGCGGCCGAGGCGGCCCGTGTAACCCTGGACTACAAGGCACCCGTGGCGGCCTGTATCATGCTGCTTATGATAGCCCTCATGGTGTTCGACTTCATCCCTGTGGCTCCGGTCACTGCCGTCATGCTGGCTGCCGTGCTCATGGTGCTCACGGGATGTTTTAAGAATGTCGAGGCCGCCTACAAGACCATCAACTGGGAGAGCATAGTGCTCATAGCCGCCATGATGCCCATGTCGGTGGCCCTGGAGAAGACCGGGGCCTCGTCCCTGCTCTCGCATGGGCTGGTCCAGTCGCTGGGCGACATGGGCCCCTTGCCCCTGTTGGCCGGCATCTACTTTGCCACCTCGCTGCTCACCATGTTTATCAGCAATACCGCCACGGCCGTGCTCATGGCCCCCATAGCCATGGCCTCGGCCGCCGAGCTGGGGCTCAGTCCCTACCCCTTCCTCTTCGCGGTGGCGGTGGCAGCCAGCATGTGCTTTGCCTCGCCTTTCTCTACGCCGCCCAACGCCCTGGTTATGCAGGCCGGGCGCTACACCTTTATGGACTATGTGCGCGTGGGCCTGCCCCTGCAGGTCGTCATGGGCCTGGTCATGGTCGGGGTGTTGCCCCTCATCTTCCCCTTTTAGTCACTGACGGCTCGCGTGTGGAAGGGCAAAAGATAAAAGGCTGACAGGGCGAAAAGCCCCCGAAGGGTGGCGGCGGGTAGGGGGCTGGGTGCCGTGGCCGTTAGGCGAAATGGCATGGCCCCGGTCGTGGCCATAACCCTGGCACATGCCCCGGAAAAACCTTTACACACGACTGTATATTTATGCAAAACGAGTGGCTATAATGTATAAATATACAGTCGTAACGCCCCCTTTTCGGGGCCTATTTTCCGGAATTTTTCAACAGTCCAGAACTGTTTTTGGGGTCATCGGGGCCGTTTCGGAGCATCTTGAGGACCGAAAAAGTAACAACCTTTTACAAAATAGGGACGTTTAGTGCGTTTTTCACCGCTATTTTCAGCTCCGGCGAGGCCGGTTTTGGGAGTCGCCGCGACGGTCATTTTTTTGCTCGCGATGGTCATTACGATTCTAATGACCATCGCGGGCACTCTAAAGGTCGTTTTCGGGCAGTCTGAAAATACCCTTTTCCGGCACCGCTGCCCCCATGGCGAGTGTACAGACAAAAGACAGAAGCCCGAAAAGCCCTCGCCCGATGCCGAAAGAGCGAAAATGTATATTTATACATTCTCGGAAAAATCTTTACGATAGCTGCTGGAGAGTTGTCCGTCAGCATGAGCGGGCTGGAAAGCCGTGCACCCCCTGTCGGTGCCAGTCGCCAATATCAGCTGGCTCCTGATGGTGGCCTGGCTAATAGACAAAAAAAATACGCTGATACTCATCAACGAGCTTCAGCGTAAAACTATGTTTAACTTAAAATCTTTCAAAATGAATGAAAGCCTCACGGCCTCCATTGTCATCCTTGTTAAACAATCTGTCAATCTACCTTAAAAACCTAATAACTAAAAACCTAAATCTATTACTACTAACCTAAACAATCTATTAACCTTTTGACGATGCAAAGGTACGACGATTTCGCACTTCATGCAACACTTTAGAACTTTTTTCTATAGTAACTATATTCTTTCTTGACATAAATCAAAGCGCTGTGTGCGCACACAGCGAGAGCCGCGAGGGCCTTTGTGAGCGTTTTTAGTTGCTATGTGTCAGCTCTATACTGTTGTATATCAGTCTGTTGTACTCTCTAAACTTGCGGGTGTGGCCATGAAAAGGTTATAGATAGGCCGATAGAGGGCAGATAGGCATGTTTTGTTGCTTTTGGGTTCCTCGTAGTGTGGCTGTGGGTGGTACCGGCTGCGTGAGGTTTTTTTTGGCCGTTCCTGTGGGCTATTATATAAATAGGTGTACGCGCCCCGCATCTTATC
>CAKPRX010000116.1 GCA_934183135.1 uncultured Prevotella sp. | reverse complement strand
CGATGAAGTTGGGCGCTATATAGGGTGCCTCGTAGGCAAAGATGCCCTTCGCCCTCAGTCCCGCCAGTCCCTCGACATCCATCTGGCGTGCCATCTGGGCCACAATGTCATGCAGTAGCTGCTCTTCGGCCCCCTCGATGATGATGTCGGTCAGTGCTATCTGCCGTCCGGTCCGCGCGCTGAGGTTGATGACCTGCGTCTGTACCTGGTCGGGCTCCTGTCCCGTCTTCATGTGCGCTGTCACCATATAGTTGATGATGCTGTCGGCACCCTCGGCCACCTCGGTAGTTACCGCGATGTGCTGCCCGTAGCTGTCGGCATGGGCTGGGTCGCTATGGTACATGGCGGCCATCTGCCTGTATGTTTCCAGGCGGGTCTGGACATACGCGCGTGTCGCCCTGGCTATCTTGTGCTCTAAGCGAGAGTCCGCGCCATGAGCCTGGCCGTCCTCCGTATGGGCCGACATAATGGGGGCTAACGCCGCGCTGCTCATCAGCGTCCGGTTGATGCGTGGGGCGGGGCCTGCGCTGGTGGCGTACAATATGGAGCAACTGATGGTACACTGGGGCGAGCCAGCCGTTGGCGCGAGTGCTACCGTGGTGTCAGCCGATGCGGTGGCAAAGGCTATCCCGTAAGCCATCTCAACTGCCCTGTTGCCCGTACAACTGCCCAGGCAAAGTGCAATTAAAGCGCTAACTATCAATTTCTTCATATTGTTTGCAAAGTTACGATAAAATTGTCGTAACTTTGCAAAGAAATGCAATTATTAAGTAAATAATGATTAAAGCAGCGCTTTTTGACCTTGACGGGGTGGTTGTAGACACCGAGCGTCAGTACACTCGCTTCTGGTCCGAGATAGGGCACCGTTATCTCCCTGAGATTGATGGCTTTGCCACGAAGATCAAAGGACAGACCCTCGACCAGATTTATGCTAAGTATTTTGCTGACCATAAGGACGAGCAGCCCCACATTACTGCCCAGCTCAATGACTTTGAACGCCACATGGTTTTCGACTATGTGCCTGGCTTTTCCGACTTCATTACCGAGTTGCGCAGCCATCAGGTGAAGACTGCCATCGTCACCAGCAGTAACCTCGACAAGATGCGCAACCTGTATGCTGCCCATCCAGAGGTCAGCCAGCTCTTCGACCGGGTTTTCACGGCCGAGGACTTCTCCCGGAGCAAGCCCGACCCCGAATGTTACCTCATCGGTGCCGCAGCCTTTGGCGTGCAGCCGTCTGAGTGTGTCGGTTTCGAGGACAGTTTCAATGGCCTGCGGGCTGTCCGTGCTGCCGGCATGTACGTAGTGGGCCTCGCCACCACCAATGACGAGGAGGCCATACGTGCTTATTGTGATGTTGTTATTAAAGACTATACAGCGTGGACACACAGAATACCACTCTCCATTTGAAGCTCTGGCATAGAGAATTTTGGTTTCTCGCCTTTGCCCACCTGATGGTCGCGGTGGCCGTCTACATGATGATACCCGAGACCATGGCCTACATGCGTCTCAATGCGTTTACCCCTATTCAGCAGGCTGCGGTTATGGGCGTGTACACATTGGGCATCTTTGTGTTCGGTCCTATGGTTAACGGATTCGTAGAACGCTATCGGCGCAAGAAAGTATGCCTGGTGGCCCTGCTGTTTCTCATGGCCGACATGGGCGTGATGTCCTATCTGCGCTCCACGGGCATGGCACCCCATTTCTATGTCTTATTGGCCCTGCGGGCCGTCTTGGGTGCCACCAGTGGACTGGCCCAGATGGTACTGCTGAGCACCCTGGTCGTAGATGCGGTTCAGTCGTTTTTCCGAACAGAGGCCAACCATCATGTCAACTGGTTTGGGCGCTTTGCCGTGGCCGTTGGCCCGTTAGTGTCGCTCTGCGCGGTGTCGTACGAGAGCTTAGAGTGGGCCTTTACCTTTTCGGCCGTACTGGTGCTGGCAGCCTTCTTGCTCATCAGTGCCGTAAAGTTTCCGTTCAAGTCTCCGGCCGACGAGGTGCGTACCTTCAGCCTGGACAGGTTCTTCTTGGCATCGGGCACCCGGCTGTTTGTCAATCTGATGCTTGTCACCATGATGCTGGGCATGCTCTATACGCTGACGCTCACCATGAGTTTTTATGTGTGGATGTTAGTGGGCCTGTTGGTAGCCGTGGTTACCGAGCGGGTAGTGTTTGCCAATGCTGAGCTGAAGAGTCAGGCCGTTACCGGACATCTATGTGTGGCAGCGGCGCTGCTCATCCTGCTTACCCAGAGCCGTATGGCCGAGGTGGTGCCCGTGGCCGCCTCGCTCCTGGGCGTCGGCATAGGGCTGTTAGGCTCCCGCTTTCTGATGTTCTTCATCAAACTGAGCAGTCACTGCCAGCGTGGCACCTCACAGAGTACTTACTTCTTGGCCTGGGAGGGTGGCGTCGGCCTTGGCCTTGGTGTCGGCCTCTGTGTGTTCAGCGGCTCGCCTCGCCTGTTGCTGCTCGGTGCCCTGGCTGTAGTACTCTGCTCGGGCATCCTTTACACCGGCTACACCCATCGCTGGTATGTACACCACAAGAACCGCTAACCCCGTCCTATAAAACGACATTCGGATGCCGGAGAGTAGCTCCCAGCATCCGAATGTCTGTTTCTGTCCAGCTGTCGGCTACTGCCGACGGCTTACTTGTCCTCTGTCATATTTCCCTCGATGTACAACCTGACCATCTCGACCTTTCCGTTGGTGCGAATGGTAATAGACTTCTTAAAATGTCCGGGAAACTTGCCCTTGCCGTTGTACGTTACCTTGACCGTGCCCGTCTTGCCGGCCGGGATGGGTTCCTTGGTGTATGACGGGACGGTGCAGCCGCAGCTGGCTATGGCCTGATTGATAATCAGCGGTTCCTTGCCTATGTTGGTAAAGGTGAATACGGCTGTCTGGACAGGAGATTTTTCACTAAAGGTACCAAAGTTGTGTACCGTCTTATCAAACTTAATCTCTGCTTGGTTCTGCTGTGCGTAGGCAACGGCAGCTACCAGCAACATGATAATCGTCAAAAACTTTTTCATATCCTTTCGTTTTGAAATTTGATGCAAAGGTAAGTATTTCTTTCATATATGCGTTATGAAAAGCGATATTTTTAAAATATTAATGTTGCCTGGGTGGTGGCTGTTAGGGCTGCCGCCCCGCAGCCCTCTCTTCCTGGATACCTTGTGGGGATGTTTCGGTCATATTGGGTAAACATTCGCCATGAAAAGCCACGGATTCGGCCGTTGCTATAGGCGTGGCTGAAATAGTGAAAAACCTTTACACGCGGCTGTATATTTATGCAAAAGTGCCCCTCGTTTTGCATAAATATACAGCCATAACACCCGTTTTCCGGGGCATAATTTCCAGAAAATTTCGACAAACCAGAACGATTTTCGGGGCCATCGGGGCTGTTTTGGGGCATCGCAAGGGGTGTAAAAGTAACAACCTTTTACAAAATCGGGGCTATTGGCGTGTTTTTCACCGCTATTTTCGGCTTTTACGGAGACGGTTTTCAGAGTGGCCGCGATGGTCATTTTTTTGCTCGCGATGGTCATTACGATTCTAATGACCATCGCGAGCGAAAAAATGATGGTTTCCGGGTGGTCTGAAAATGGCGTTTTTCGTCACCGCTGCCCCCTCGGCGAGCGTACAGACAAACTACAGAAGGCCAAAAAGTCCTCGCCCGTTGCCGAAACACCGAAAATGTATATTTATACATTATTGGAAAAATCTTTACGATACGTATCAGAGGATTAATGGTGAAAAGTAAAAAGGCAAAAACCAAAAAGGGCCGTTGGGCAGTCGTCGACACTATGGTCGGTGCCGGCTTGGGGCTCGTGGACAGTAAGGGGCTGAATGAAACTGTGGACAGCAAAAGGGCCAGTGTCAGCACTTTTTTTGCCGCAATAATTGCCCCACAGCCTAAATAACTCAGTTTTAACGCAAAAACTACACTTTTTTTCGCTAACTTTGCAGATGGTAGGCATCGCCTCGGCAATTAAAACAAGTTTTATTGCCCTCGGCTCGCACTCCCATTGCAGATGGTAGGCATCGCCTCGGCAATTAAAACGAGTTTTATTGCCCTCGGCTCGCACTTCCATTGCAGAGGGTAGGCTGTGTAGCCCCTATGGGATAAGCCGGAGAGGTACGGGGCGGACGGGCCGTTATGACAGAAAATTAAATAGATAAGTATATAGTTATGGGCGTTTTCGATTTTTTCACCAAGAAGAAGAAAGAGACATTAGATCAGGGACTCGAAAAGACCAAAAGAAGTGTCTTTGAGAAAATATCAAGGGCCGTGGCAGGCAAGTCCAAGGTGGACGACGATGTGCTGGACGACCTGGAGGAGGTGCTTATTACCTCGGACGTGGGCATAGACACCACCCTGAAGATAATAGACCGCATACAGCAGCGGGTGGCACGCGACAAATATGTGTCGACCTCTGAGCTGAATGGTATTCTGCGCGAGGAGATAGCCGCGCTGCTGGCTGAGAACGAAAAGGAGGGATTTGACAACTGGCAGTTGCCCACAGACCATAAGCCCTACGTCATACTGGTAGTGGGTGTAAACGGTGTGGGCAAGACCACCACCATAGGCAAGCTGGCCTACCAGTTTAAGCAGGCCGGAAAGAAGGTTTACCTCGGTGCTGCTGACACTTTCCGCGCGGCAGCCGTAGAGCAGCTCCAGATATGGGGCGACAGGGTACGGGTGCCCGTAGTGAAGCAGCAGATGGGGGCCGACCCGGCGTCGGTGGCCTTTGATACGCTGCAGAGTGCCAAGGCCAATGGGGCCGATGTGGTACTGATAGACACCGCGGGGCGTCTGCACAACAAGGTGGGCCTGATGAACGAGCTGAAGAAAATCAAGGAGGTGCTGAAGAAGGTGATGCCCACCGCTCCCGACGAGGTGATGCTGGTGCTGGACGGCAGTACCGGCCAGAATGCCTTTGAGCAGGCCAAGCAGTTCAGCGCGGTGACCCAGATAACCAGTCTGGCCATCACCAAGTTGGACGGCACGGCTAAGGGTGGTGTGGTTATCGGCATATCGGACCAGCTCAAGGTACCCGTGAAGTACATTGGGCTGGGCGAACAGATGGACGACCTACAACTGTTTGACCGTAAGGAATTTGTAGACTCTCTCTTTAAGTAAATCAACAAGCAGGAATGAAGAAAAATCAGATAGATATTGTCACCATGGGGTGCTCCAAGAACCTGGTGGACTCAGAGAGCCTGATGCGCA
>CAKPRX010000115.1 GCA_934183135.1 uncultured Prevotella sp. | reverse complement strand
CGGGCCATGAAGTCGTAGGGCAGGTGGGCCCAGTCGGCCGTCATGGCGTCGGTCGAGGTTACGGCACGCAGGGCCACGGGGTGCTCGTAGGTACGCTCGTCGCCCATGACACCCACGCTGCGCACCGTAGAGAGCAGCACGGTACCCGCCTGCCATATCTGGTCGTACAGCGACACCTCTATCTCGCCGTCGGTCATCTGGGCAGGCACACCGGCGGCCAGCACCTTACGTGCCTCCTCGCCCGTGAGCCTTACCTTGTACTCGCGCAGGCCCTTGATGTAGATGTCGTCGGCATCCTGCAGGATGCGCACCTTCTCGGGCGTTATGTCGCCCAGGATGCGCACGGCCAGGCCTGGCCCGGGGAAGGGGTGACGGGTAATGAGGTGCTCGGGCATGCCCAGCTGGCGGCCCACACGGCGCACCTCGTCCTTGAACAGCCACTTCAGGGGCTCGCAGAGTTGCAGGTGCATATCCTTGGGCAGACCTCCCACGTTGTGGTGGCTCTTGATAACCTTGCCGGTAATATTGAGGCTCTCGATACGGTCGGGATAGATGGTACCCTGGGCCAGCCACTTGGCACCCTCTATCTTCTTGGCCTCGGCATTGAACACCTCTACGAAGTCGCGGCCTATTATCTTGCGCTTCTTCTCGGGGTCGGTAACGCCCGCCAGGTCTGCGAAGAACTTGGCACTGGCATCTACGCCTATCACGTTGAGTCCCAGGCACTCATAGTCGTGCATCACATCGCGGAACTCGTTCTTGCGCAGCATACCGTGGTCTACGAAGATGCAGGTGAGGTTACTGCCGATGGCACGGTGTAACAGCACGGCGGCCACCGACGAGTCTACACCGCCCGAGAGACCTAAGATGACACGGTCTGAGCCCAACTGCTGTTTCAGTTCGGCCACGGTGGTGTCTACGAACGAGGCGGCGCTCCAGTTCTGCTTAGACCCGCAGATATCTACCACGAAGTTGCGCAGCAACTGGGTTCCCTGTACGGTGTGGAACACCTCGGGATGGAACTGCACGGCCCACACAGGATTGGTGGTACTGGCATAGGCTGCATACTTGACATCCTCGGTCGAGGCGATTGCCTTGCAGTCGGCCGGGATGGCGGTGATGGTGTCGCCATGGCTCATCCACACCTGCGAACCAGGCTCAAAGCCTCTGAAGAGCGGGTTCGACGTGTCTACCGTCTGCAGATGGGCACGTCCGTACTCGCGGCTGTCGGCCTTTTCGACACGGCCACCCATCGAGTAGGATATAAACTGCGCCCCGTAACATATTCCCAGCACGGGCAGACGGCCCACCAGCTTACCGAGGTCTATCCTGAAAGCCTCCGGGTCGTGTACCGAGTAGGGCGAGCCACTCAGGATGACGCCTATCACGCTGGGGTCGTCCTGGGGGAACTTGTTGTACGGGAGAATTTCGCAGAAGGTGTCGAGTTCGCGTACACGGCGGCCGATAAGCTGCGTGGTCTGCGACCCGAAATCGAGAATTACTATCTTCTGTTGCATGATTAATTATAATTAGGTATTATATAGTCGTAAGGAAGTGGTCGGCCTGGGCTATGGTGTCCTGTTTGCCCACGTCCATGAGGCGCAGGCCGGGCCAGGCATAGCCATTGATGTCGTGGCCGGCACAGGTACCTAAGTAGAAGTCGATGATACCAAACTCGTCGGGCCACGGGTCAAGCAGGGGGAAAAGACGGGGACTGAACACGTGGATGCCCGAGAAGGCATAACGCTCACAGCTGTCGGGGTTCAGGCCGGTATGGGGCGAGCGCACCTCGTGGGTCTCTACATTGGTCCAGCCCATGAGCCGGTGGCCCTCATCGGGGGCGAAGAGCAGGTAGCGCTTAGTCTGGCGCTCACTTACCAGCAGGGTGGCGTCGCCATGGGCCTGGGCGTAGAAACTGCGCAGGTCTACATTGCTCAGTATATCTACATTATGGATAAGGATGGGCTCCGTGGAGTCAAAGAGTGGCCGGGCCTTCTTGATGCCCCCGCCGGTATTGAGCAGCTGCCGGCGCTCATCGCTGATGCGTATGTCTATGCCGAAGTTCTGCTGGGCAGCCAGGTACTCCTCTATCTGGTCGGCAAAGTGGTGTACGTTGACCACAATATGGGTGAAGCCCGCGTTTTTCATCTGCACGACCACATGTTTAAGCAGTGGCTCGCCGCCCACCCTGACCAGCGCCTTGGGCATGTGGTCGGTCAGTGGCTTGAGCCTCGTGCCAAGCCCAGCCGCGAAAATCATAGCTTGCATCATGGTGCAAAGTTACGGCAAAATGGTGGGAAACACGAAAGAAACTGACAAAAAAATAAGTGACCAGTACAAATAGCCACCAGGTGATGGGCACCAGACTGTCCGGAGCCGTCAGCACGATGGCGGGAACCACCAGGGGCGCACTGCCGGCATCGTGCCAGACAGGGGGCTGGACGGCCACGACACTCGGCATCGGCACTACGGAATATGGTAGACACCACCCTACGGAAATCCATAGTTTTCAGATTCCCACAGGTACTTTTTGGGCTCATGGGCAATGCCAACCATAAAAATATTCGTAGCTTTGCAACAGTGAACAAGACATTAATAACCCAACCATTTAGCAACATGACACATTTCTACAAGGCTGCCCTATTGGCCTTAGCGCTGACCGTGGGCACGGGGGCTTATGCGGCCCAACCCAAGAAGTCTGGCTCCATACGCGCCATCAAGGCGGTAAAGAGCACAGAGGCACTGAACCTGCTGGACCGCGTGGAGAGCGACCGCTATCGGCGTGAGTACCAGTACAACGAGTATGGCTACATCACCTCGATGAAGGTGTACAACAACCCGGGCGACGGCTGGGAACTGGACACCGACCAGTCGTACGAGCAGACGTACACCTTCGACGCCAGCGGACAGTGTACCGAGCGCGTACGCTACCAGCTCCAGGCCAATGGGCAGCGCGGCAAGATAGACGACCGGGTAACGCTGGAAAAAGAGGGTGGCTATACCTGGGAGCGCTCCTACAGCACCACCCCCAACGGCAAGGGCACCTATCTGAGCTACGCCCTGGGCTATGACAGCTATGGCAACCTGTGTGTAGAGATAGAATACATGTATGACGAGGATCAGCAGAAAGCGTATGCCTGCGATTACCGCGAAAGACACTACTGTGGCAAACTGCCCGATGAGAATCTCTATGAATACAACCGCTACTACAGTGCCTACTGCACCTACGATGTCAAGGCTCACAGCTATGGCAACGAAGAACTAACTGTTACGGATGGCTGGAAGATAGTTGACGAGACTGTTAACGGAGTGCTGACACGCAAGGAGTACTACGCCCAGTCTGGCAACTACAAGCTGAGCGACATAGACAACCAGTGGGAACTGACTATGACCAAGCAGTACACCCTCAACGCCGACGGCACCCGCCCTGTTGAGTACAAGGTGGGCAACGAGGTGCGCGACACCTGGGAGTGGGACCATCTGAACCGCCTGGTCAAGCACGTGGACAAGGTGAAGCACTCGTCCTATCCCGGTGGCACCACCTACTGCGACAGCTACACCTACGCCGACGACTACGCTGCCCAGCTGTCGCTCTACGATGTAATAGGCGATGTTGGCGGCCTGTACCCTGAGCAGTCGGCCTGTATGTACGGCCATGCGGCCACTTACCACTCGCAGAGCATGTATGGCTACGAGGACCAGGTGGCCGAATACGACGCCAACGGCCGTCTGAAGAAGGTTACCTATACCGAGGTTACCTATCCTGAGGACGGCGGGAGCAGCAGCGAGCCCGATATAGAGCGTGGCTACTATCTCTTCGGCTACCGTGCCGACGGGCACCTGGCTTACCAGATAGATGCCTGTCCCGATGAGGACTCGTACTCTAAGGACGAGTATGTGTACAACAGCCGTGACGTGTGGACTGGCATCAATGAGTATGAGGGCAAGAGCGAGAACGGCCCCTGGGAGCTGACCTACGCAAGCGGCAAGCGGGCCCGCCGCCACGCGCCTCTGCGCCACATGGCCCGCCAGCAGCGCATAGGCGAGGACATGAGCGATGGCTATCACGAGATAGAGGAGAACGACGGTACATGGAAGCGAAACGGATACTATGAGGTAGAAGAGGGCCGGATAGT
The DNA here is from genome assembly GCA_934183135.1 of uncultured Prevotella sp. Lineage (GTDB taxonomy): Bacteria > Bacteroidota > Bacteroidia > Bacteroidales > Bacteroidaceae > Prevotella. The sequence goes on along the minus strand of CAKPRX010000115.1, from coordinate 1,294 downwards.
GTACGGGCGCTATGAGGAGCGACCTGTTAACACGGCCAGCGTGCCCCAGGACCCCGACCTTAACTATACCGACCCCCGCATGCCCTTGGAGGGTGTCCAGGACTCCTACAACGACACTGAGGAAATACCCTACATCTATTCATGGGATTCAAGCAGCAATAAGTGGATACTGCAACACGCCCCTGCCTACACGCATCGTACCTACCAGGACGGCAACCAGGTAAAGCGCGACCGCTACAACTCTGACCTGGAGAAGGTGCGCACCGAGGTGTTCTCGTTCGACGGCGAGGAGCGGCTCGTCAAGCACGAGTGGAACAACCTGGACCGCAACACTACCGGCTACTTCGAGTACAGCTATCTGGACGACGGCAGCAACTATCTCGCGCAGCGCTACGAGCAGAACGAGCGCTACACAGAGACACGCCGCTACTACTACAGCCGCCACAGCTACAGCGACCCCACGGGCATAGACGAGATAAAGGCCACCGACAAGGCCGACCCGTACTACTACGACCTGCAGGGCCGCCGGGTAGAGCGCCCCTCGCGCGGCATCTACATACACCAGGGACGCAAGGTGGTGGTAAGGTAAGCCACCGACAGCCCCTATATACGGCAAAAGCCCATCTGGAACAGTTCCAGATGGGCTTTTTGACGTTACCAGAAGCGCTACTGGCGGCGGGGCAGGGTCTGGGTGATGCCCTGCTCGCGGTGACAGATGCGCACCTCGATGCCAAACTTGTCGTGCAGGTGCTCGGCCAGGTGCTGGGCGCTGTACACGCTGCGGTGCTGACCGCCCGTACATCCGAAGGAGAACATGAGGTCGGTAAAGCCGCGCTGCAGGTAGCGCTGCACGTGGGCGTCGGCCAGACGGTAGACGCTGTCCAGGAAGGTAAGTATCTCGCCGTCGTCCTCAAGGAAACGGATGACGGGCTCGTCAAGCCCGGTGAGTTTCTTATAAGGCTCATAGCGACCGGGGTTGTGGGTGCTGCGACAGTCGAAGACATAGCCGCCACCATTGCCGCTCTCGTCCTCGGGGATGCCACGGCGGTAAGAGAAACTGAAGACGCGCACCACCAGCGGGCCGCGGCCGTCGTACTTAGAAAAGGTGGCGGGGCCGTCCTGGGGATGGGCGGCATAGACATTGGTGTCGGCCGTGCGGAGCCCGTCGGTGCGGTTGGCCGCCGGCTGGCTGATACGGGTAAAGGCGGGCAGGTCGGTAAGCCGCCGGAGCATATCCACCATGTAGGGATAGGGGAAAGCGTCGCGCAGCTGGAGCAGCTGGCGCAGGTTGTCG
>CAKPRX010000114.1 GCA_934183135.1 uncultured Prevotella sp. | reverse complement strand
GTACTGTGTCAACTGGGCGCTCACCCACTGCAAGGACGACCTCGAGTTCCTCAACAAGATGATAGACAAGACCCTCATTGCCCGTCTGCAGTCGGTCGTAGGCGAGGAGTTTGTACGCCTGCCTTACACCGAGGGTATCAAGATACTCGAGGAGGCCGTGGCCAAGGGTCACAAGTTCGAGTTCCCCGTAAGCTGGGGCATGGACTTGGCCAGCGAGCACGAGCGCTACCTGGTAGAGGAGCACTTTAAGAAGCCCGTCATTATGATAGACTATCCTAAGGATATCAAGGCTTTCTACATGAAGATCAACGACGACGGCCGCACCGTGCAGGGCACCGATGTGCTCTTCCCGCAGATAGGCGAGATTATCGGCGGCAGCGTGCGCGAGGAGAACTACGACAAGCTGATGTCCGAGATAGAGCGCCGCAACATCCCTATGAAGGACATGTGGTGGTATCTCGACACCCGTAAGTACGGTACCTGCCCACATGGCGGTTTCGGTCTCGGTTTCGAGCGCCTTATCCTCTTTGTTACGGGCATGCAGAATATCCGCGACGTCATCCCGTTCCCACGTACACCCAAGACGGCCGAGTTCTAAGAGCTGCATAGCTCTCTTATAGATACAAAGAGCCGGTAGAGTATTATTCTCTACCGGCTCTTTCGCGTCTTGTGTAACTCTTGCGATGTGCGAGGCTGAAATGGTGCATGCCACCCTTCACCAGCCATCGGCAAGGGCTTCCTCATAGATAAGCTAATATCCTGTGTGCGGCACTCCTTGCCGGGGCGCAGATGTGAGATGCTGTGAGGCTCAGAACTGTAACGATAGCGAATGGTGACAGTGCGGTTGCGCAAAAAGTTGCGCAAAAAATGCAAGCCGTTAACATCAATTAACGGGTCGTGATTTCAATGAATGTGGAAATCATTTTATTTTTGCAAAGTACGATAAAAGCATATAGGCAGTTTAAAGCCATGCGTGTCAATCATCTGTAACCTTTATCCAAGGATTAGCTTTTATCCAAGGATTAGAACCGATAACTCTTACCGATATGAACCGACTGACTTATATCATCACACTGATGCTCATTGCCTGGATGCCTGTCACAGAGTCCAGGGCACAGGGTCATGTGGTCAATACCCATTTCAGCGTCTTCTTTCCCGTGGGTGGTACGATGCTCGATACCGCTTATACCTGTAATGGCAATAGTCTGTCGGCCATGCTCGACTATCTGGCAGCGGTGCGCCGCGACAGCACCCTTTCGCTTATGAACGTGCAGATTACAGGTATGGCATCGCCCGAGGGCAGTTATCAGACCAACCGGCGCTTGGCCGTTCGCCGTGCCCAGGCTCTGGCATCGTGGCTCCGTTCTCATTCCGATAAAGAGTTGCCCCTCGTGTTGGCAGACAATATGGGCGTGGGCTGGCCGTTGCTCGATACTCTTGCCCTCGGTTACCCCCCCCCTCCCCGGTTGGTGCCCTATCGTGCGTCGATGGCGCATATCTTGGCACTCGACACCACCCTTGTCTCCTATAGACGCGGGCTGACGATAGACCACCGCGTGCTGCTTCTGCGGCATGCCCATAGGGGCCGGCTCTGGCCCATACTCATGCGCGATGTCTATCCGCAGATGCGTATGGCGCGTGCCGAGGTCGGTGTGGCACGCATAGAGGCACCGTCCTCCATTGTAGGCCCGCCCCCCGAGCCGACCTCCGAACCTGTAACGATGGCTCCGGCTTTAGCAGATACTGTGACGGCGGTGGCCGAGACCACCTGTCGGCGCCATATCACCCTCAAAACCAATGCAGTGGCTTGGGCGTTTCTTATCACCAATATCGCCATAGAGGTCGATGTTGCTCCTCACTGGTCGGTGGCTCTGCCCGTAAGTTTCTCTGCATGGAACTATTTCAGCAAGAACCGCAAATACCGCACTTTTTCACTCTATCCCGAGTGTCGCTATTGGCCCACAGCATGCAATACCGGATTCTTTATGGGAGCCCATCTCGGTATGGCTTATTACAATGTGGCTTTTGGCGGACGCTACCGTACCCAGGACCGCGATGGACATCGTCCGGCTCTCGGTGGTGGCGTGTCGGCAGGGCTGCGTCTGCCTGTTAGCCACAACCATCGCTGGCAGATGGAGTTGTCTGTCGGTGCGGGCATCTATTCGCTCAGCCACGACAAGTTTTATAACCAGCCCAACGGGCTCAAGGCATATACCGAGAGCAAGACCTACATGGGCATAGACCAGGCTTCTTTGTCGCTCTGTTATGTGTTTGACTTCAAACGAGGGAGGAAATAAGTATGCTGGTTCAGATAGCTATAGTCCGCCACATTCGCCATCAGTCTGCAAGGTTGCTGCTGTTAGTCTTGTCGGTACTCCTTGTGGGATGTGGAGTGCACGAGTTTCCCGATGTGCCCGATACGGCAAAGGTTAGCCTGCGTCTGCGGTTTGATACCGATATGCCCCAGGTCTACTACACCCTGTCGCGCACGGGTGCCCCCGTACAGGCTACTTCTGTCCGTACCCGCGGCACGATGAGATACATCATCCGCCTCTTCCCTCGCGCATCTACGGCGCAGGCAATTCCTGTCTGCGAGTATGTCGTGCGTCGCGATGTTAGTCAGGGGTATGATGCCGATATAGACATCGACGCCCCTGCTGGCGACTATCGCGTCATGGTGTGGGCCGACCTCTCTGATGGTGTTTCCAGTGTGGGTGGCTTCTACGATGCTTCCGACTTCTCCAGTATCCGGGCTATCACACCCTATCAGGGTAGTACCGACTATCGCGATGCGTTCAGAGGTGAGGCTGTGGCTACCATTGTTACCAGTACTAGTGAGCAGGCGCCTGTTGGAGTAACCGTGCAGATGACCCGCCCACTTGCCAAGTTTGAGTTTGTGGCCAATGATGTACGCCTCTTTCTCGAGCAGCAGTCTGAAGCCATAGCCGGGCGTACACCCACGACTTCATCTACGCAATCCTCGCCTGCTGTGGATTTGGATATGTTCAGCGTGCGTATCATCTACAACGGTTATGTGCCTAATACCTATAATATATTTACCGACAAGCCCAATGATGCCATTGTGGGAGTGGCCTGCGATGGCCGCGTAGAGCGCCTGTCTGCCGATGAGGCCTCGTTGGGTTTCGACTATGTGCTAGTCAATGGTCAGGCCACTGAGGTCACTGTCCAGTTGGGCATCTACGACCGTCAGGGCCATCAGGTCTCGCTGTCGCGTCCCGTCAATGTGCCGCTCCAGCGTAGCCGCCATACCATCGTCAGAGGCGAGTTCCTCACCCAGACTGCCACGGGAGGCGTAAGCATCAGTCCTGGCTATGACGGCGAGTTCAATGTCTTCTACTGACATCACACTTGTTATACAACGACCGATTTATATTGGTTTATATATTCATTATTTTAATCATTAAAATTTTTCAACATGAAAAAAGTAACCATCTTTGGAATGTTTGCAGCTCTGATGCTGGCAAACTCGTGTTCGGAGGACAACAATGTCCCGCAGGCAGACAGCAATCTCGCGCAGGTAACGTTCAAGGTAAGTGCCGATAACGCCCTTACCCGTACCATCAGCGACGGCACCACTGTCGATCAGCTTGTCTATCGTGTGTTTGACAAGAATGGCAACGCAATAGCCACGCTTCCCCTGGTCACCGAGCCTGCGGCCGACCTCAGCTCCGGCCACACGGTAACGCTCACCTTGGCCAAGGGCCAGACCTACAAGGTAGCTTTCTGGGCCCAGAAGGCTGGCAACTCTGCTTACTCAGTGAATGACAACATGCAGGTTACGGTCAACTATGCCGGTGCCAACAACGATGAGAGTCGCGATGCCTTCTTTAATGCTGTTGACATAACCGTTAAGAACGATGTCGCTGAGACCGTCGAGCTCAAGCGTCCTTTCGCCCAGCTCAATGTGGGCTCTACCTCGGCAGACTGGGATGCAGCCGTAGCATCGGGTGTTACCGTTGCCGAATCGAAGGTGACCGTGAAGCAGGCAGCTACTACGTTGAATGTCCTTGACGGCAAGGTGTCTGGATCTGCCGATGTCAATTTCACCTATGCAAGTTTGCCCGGTGAAAATCTGATGGTCGATGCCGATGGTGACGGCAACAAGGAGGCCTACAAGTATCTCTCCATGTGCTATGTTCTGCCAAACGATGCTACCGATGGAACCCAGAAGACGCTGGTCTCGGCTGAGTTTACCTTCAAGGCGGCTTCAGGTGACGAAATCGTAGTCAAGGACGGTCTGCAGAACCTGCCTCTGCAGCGCAATTACCGCACCAATATCGTGGGCAACATCCTCTCTGGTACTACTACATTTACTGTAGTTGTCGATCCCGCTTTCCTCGGTGACCACAATACTACCTACCGTCTGGTAAACGCTTCGAACCAGGCCGAGATGGCTTCCGCTGCCTCGCAGCCCAACACCATTGTGAAGTTGGCTACCGGCAACACCTATACGCTCTCTTATCAACCTGCCGATGGCGTAGTCTTCTCCAGCGACGATGCCGCTACGACCATCATTAAGGTTCCCGCAGCAGTAAATGCCACGAATGTGACGTTTGAGAATGTCACCGTTGAGTCGCCCAATGCCAACTATACGGGTATCCAGCATGCTGCCACGGTGAAGTACAAGGGTTGTGTGATTACTGGCCAGCCTTTCTCTTATGCAACTGATGCTTCGTATGAAGATTGTAAATTCGAGCAGACCTCAAGCGGTAGTTACAATATCTGGACCTATGGTTCAACGAGCATCACCTTCACTCGCTGTACCTTTACCTGCGCCGGCAAGAGTGTGCTCATCTACAATGAAGGCGCTGTGGGAAGCCAGACAGCCACATTCCAGGATTGCACATTTACCGCAACAACTACCGTTGCAGGCAAGGCAGCCATAGAAATCGACAGTTCTCTCCCCACTGGTGTGGGAACTCCATACAAGGTGATTATCACCAACTGCACAGCTACCGGATTTGGCACTGGCTCAGTAAGTGGCAACTCACTGTGGAATGAGAAGAAGGGTACCAAGGCTACCATTATCGTTGACGGCGCCACAGTGAAGTCTGCTTCATAAACAGATATAATCCCCCAGACCCCAAAGGGCTTTACTCTATGACGGGCTGCCAGATTGCGAGAGCATAGTGGCAGCCCGTTTTCCCACGTACACCCAAGACAGCCGAGTTCTAAGCGGCCTCGGTCTCTATATAGCAGATGGGCTGGTGGAGTATAGCTTACTCCGTCAGCCCATCTGTCTTATTCTATAGTTCTGTCTATGAGTGTGTTATATCCTTGCAACAGGTGGTAGGTCATGGCATAGCCCACGGCCTCCATCATGTTGGTTACGTTCAGTTTCTTGAATAGAGCCCTGCGGTGGGTATCTATGGTGCTCTCTGTCCGGTTTAGTATGTCGGCTATCTCCTTAGTCATAAATC
>CAKPRX010000113.1 GCA_934183135.1 uncultured Prevotella sp. | reverse complement strand
GTATCCCCCCGGGCCGCTTCCTATGATTATCAGATCAGTCTTTGTCATTTACCAGTTGCTTGTAAGTTAGTATCGGATGCTTAGCAGCCAGTACGTCGTCCACTCTGGCAATGGGCGTGTTGTGTGGAGCCGATTTTACCATGTCCGGAGTATCCTTGGCCTCCTGAGCTATCTTACGCAAGACCGTTATGAAGCCGTCAATGGTCTGCTTGCTCTCGTTCTCGGTAGGCTCTATCATCATAGCCTGATGGAATAGCAACGGGAAGTAAATCGTTGGCGCGTGGTATCCATAGTCGAGCAGCCGTTTGGCCACGTCCATGGTTGTAACGTCGGTACTCTTGTCCTTCAGGCCATCGAATACAAACTCGTGCTTACACAGCCCAGCGATGGGAAGTTCATATACATCCTTCAGGCTCTCCTTGATATAGTTGGCGTTGAGCGTGGCCAGCGGGCCTACCATCTTGATGTTCTCGCGGCCCAGCGACAGGATGTAGGTATAGGCACGCAGGATAACCCCGAAGTTGCCCAGGAAAGCCCCTACGTGGTTGAAGCTGCTGTTGCTGACGGCAAATTTGCCGTCGGCCTTGACTACGTGTGGCGAAGGCAGGAACTGCTCCAGGCCCTCGCGCACGCCGACCGGTCCGCTGCCTGGGCCACCGCCACCGTGTGGCGTTGAGAATGTCTTGTGCAGGTTTACGTGCATCACGTCAAATCCCATGTCGCCCGGGCGGCATGCCCCTAACATGGGGTTCAGGTTGGCACCGTCATAGTACATCAGCGCGCCACAGGCATGTACCAGCTTGGCTATCTCGGGTATCTCGGTCTCGAAGAGGCCCAGCGTATTGGGATTGGTCATCATAATGGCGGCGATGTCGTCGCCCAGGAGCGGCTTCAGGTCTTCTACGTCAACCAGGCCGTTGGCCGTGCTCTTCACCTCGACTATCTCTAACCCGCAGACAGCGGCCGATGCCGGGTTGGTGCCATGTGCAGAGTCGGGCACGATGACCTTGACGCGCTTGTCATCGTGGCGGCTCTGGTGGTAACTGCGTATAATCATCAGACCTGTGAGTTCGCCATGAGCCCCGGCAAAAGGATTGAGCGTGAAGTCGGCCATGCCTGTCAGTTCGGCCAGGCTATGCTGCAGATTGTACTCCACTTCGAGAGCGCCCTGACAGCTGTCGGCCGGCTGCAGAGGGTGCAGGTTGGCAAACTGAGGCAGATTGGCTATCTCCTCGTTGATGCAGGGATTGTACTTCATAGTACAGCTGCCGAGGGGGTAGAAACCGTTGTCCACGCCGAAGTTGTTACCACTCAGATTGGTGTAATGTCTTACCACCGTGAGCTCGTCGCACTCGGGCAGGTCTGCATCGTGGTCGCGGCGCAGGTTAGCCGGCAGCTCATGATGGCCAAAGTGGTTGCGGGGCAGGCTGTAGCCCTTGCATCCAGGGTGCGACAACTCGAAAATAAGGTTTCCGTATAATCTATTATTCATGGCACAACTTAATTAAATGGTCTACTTCTTCCTTGGTGCGTTTCTCGGTTACGGCCATCATCAGCGTATGGTCGCCCACCTTGACTCCGCCCAGTATGCCCTTGGCTTCCAGCTTTCGGAGCAGGGCATCTACATCGCCCGTATAGTTGATGCAGAACTCATTGAAGAACGGCTGGTCAAAGGCAGGTGTAAACCGTTCGCTGGCCAGCAGCTGCTCGTACAGATAGTGGGCCCCGTCATACGACATCTGGGCTGCCTCCTTCAGGCCCGCCTTTCCCATCAGGCTCATGTATATGGTTACATAGAGCGCCATGAGCGACTCGTTAGAGCAGATGTTGGATGTGGCTTTCTGGCGCCTGATGTGCTGTTCGCGAGCCTGCAGGGTGAGCACGAAAGCCCGCTGCCCGTTGCTGTCGAGGGTCTTTCCGACGATGCGGCCAGGCATTTTGCGCATCAGTTTATCTGTACAGCACATGTAGCCTACCGATGGGCCGCCAAAGGTCATGGGTATGCCGAGCGACTGCCCGTCGCCTACTGCTATGTCGGCGCCCCATTCGCCGGGAGTCTTGAGCAGGGCCAGGTCGGCGGCTATGCTGTTCATTATCAGCAGTGACTTGTGGGCATGGCAGCTGTCAGCCAGTCCACTGTAGTCCTCGATGATGCCGTAGCGGTTGGGTTGCTGAACCACCACGCCGGCTGCGGGCGCCTGGTCGAGCAGGGTGTCGAGTGCCGAACGCGACATGACGCCGTCCTGAGCCGGCACGGTAACTATCTCTATGCCATGGTAGTGGGCATAGGTATCTACTACGGCCCGTGTCTTAGGGTCGAGAGTCTCAGAGACCAGTACGCGGTTCGACTTCTTGCTCGATGCGTTGGCCATCAGTACGGCCTCGGCCGTAGCCGTGGTGCCGTCGTACATAGAGGCGTTAGATATGTCCATGCCGGTAAGCTCGCTCATCATGGACTGGTACTCGAAGATGTAGTGCAGGGTTCCCTGCGATATCTCGGCCTGATAGGGTGTGTAGCTGGTCAGAAACTCAGACCGCTCTATCAGCGACGGGATGGCCGAAGGTGTATAGTGGTCGTACACGCCGGCACCGGCAAAACACACCAGCTGGTGGTTGCTGTCGGCCAGACGGCCTATGTACTGCCGCACCTCGACCTCGCTCATGGCCTCGGGCAACTGGTAGTCGCCCTTGAACCTTATCTGGTCGGGCACCTCGGCATAGAGGTCGTCCAGGGAGCCCACGCCTATGCGCGCCAGCATCTCCCGGATGTCCTCGTCGGTTTGTGGAAAATATTTGTAAGCCATAGTCGCAGTGGGCGTTTTATTTGGTAAACTCCTCGTAAGCCTTGGCATCCATCAGGTTGTCCAGCTCGCTCTTGTCGGCCAGTTTTACCTTGATAATCCAGTTGGCAAAGGCATCCTCGTTAATCTTCTCGGGCTGGTCTTCCAGCTCCTCGTTTACCTCGGCCACCGTGCCGCTTACGGGCGAGTTCAGGTCCGAAGCCGCCTTGACACTCTCTACCGCGCCAAACTCCTCGCCGGCTGTAACCTCGTCGTCTACCTCGGGCATGTCTACATATACCACGTTGCCCAGCTCGTGCTGCGCGTAGTCGGTTATTCCGATGTAGCCATACTCGCCTTCTACCTTTACATACTCGTGCGACTCTGAGTAATAGAGTCCTTCCAATACTTTAGCCATAATTATTTCTGTTATATAAGTTATTATTCTGTGTGAAATGGGGGTTTATTTGTGATAGTGCTTCTCGTAGAACTTCTTCTTGACGATAGTGCCGGCGAACGTCTACTTGCGAATCTGAACCTCGACGGTGTCGCCCAGTTTGAGCGAGGCGTCAACCAGTGCCACGGCACAACTCTTGTCTACCGAGAGCAGGCGATAGCCGGTGGTAACGACACCCACCTCGCGGCCGTCCTTGAGGACAGGGTAGCCATGGCGTGGCACGGCGTGTCCCTGCAGCTCTATGCCGCGTAGCCGGCGGCTCACCCCGTTGGTCTTCTGGTCGATGAGTGCCTCGCGGCCGATAAACTCGGGCTTGTCCAGCTTGCAGAACATGGAGAGGCCGGCCATAACGGGCGAGATGTCAGCGCTCAGCTCGTCGCCATAGAGGGGCAGGCCCACCTCGAAGCGCAGGGTGTCGCGGCAGCCCAGTCCGCAGGGCTTGCAGCGGCCGCTGGCCATCAGCTTGTCCCACGCGCTGCGTATATAGTCGTGCGAGCCGTAAATCTCGAAGCCATCCTCGCCGGTATAGCCTGTGCGCGACACGATGAGCTGCTCGCCTGGAATGTCGATGGTCTTAACGGTGTAGAAAACCAGCTCGCTGCAGGGCAGCCCCAGCACCTCCTCCATTACCTGGGCCGACTCGGGGCCCTGTACGGCCAGTTGCCCGTAGCGGTCAGACTGGTGGTCTACGTTCACGTTCATCCCCTCGGTGTGGGCGGTCATCCAGGCCACGTCCTTGTCTATGTTGGCCGCGTTGATGACGATGAAAAAGTCTTGCTCGCCCATCTTGTAGACCAGCAAGTCGTCTACCGTGCCTCCATCGGGATAGCACATCATGCCATAGTATATCTTGCCTATCGGGGCGTTGGTCACATCGTTGGTGAATATATGGTTTACATACCGCTCGGCGTCAGGGCCGGTAACCCTGACCTCACCCATGTGCGACACGTCGAACACGCCACAGTGCTGGCGTACCGCGTTGTGCTCGTCGATAATGGATGTGTACTGAATAGGCATGTCGAAACCGCCAAAAGGTTGAATGAGCGCACCCAGCGCCACGTGTTTGTCATACAGACAGGTCTTCTTGTTTTCCATATACCTTAATTATATTATAAATAGTTAGTGTTCTGTACTGCCGCGGCCTCCTCTATATGCCTATAAAGGCCGGGTCCAGGTATTCGCGCTCTATGTCGGCTATGCCAGCCTGGTCCCTGTCGGTCAGCGCGTAGTGGTGCTGGCACAGGGTGGTTTTCAGCCGTGCCCGTATGTCGGCAAAGGGGATGGGGGTGTAGTCCTTGAGCAGGCATATACGCTGCCGTACACTCTCTACACCGTGCTTGTCCAACTTCTGCCGTGATGGCGTGATGGCCTTGAGCATGTTCTCCATGTCGGTATCGTAGAGCAGGGTACCGTGGGCGATGTTGCTGCCTGGCAGGTGATAGATGGCGTTGCCCGAAACCTTGCGGTCGCCTATCATAATGTCGTTGTGGTCGTTCTTGTGGGCGTCTATGCCCATTGCCTGCAGGCTGCCGGCCACCATGTCCAGGTAGCGGGCAAAGGTCTGGTCTACATTCTCGTCGGGAGTGATGTACGAGAGCATCACGTTGCTCATGTCGGCATACACGCAGCCGCCTCCGCTCTTGCGGCGGAACATGGCTATGCCGTGCCGGCGGCAGTAGTCTATGTTGACCTCGTTCTGGGGAACCTGATTGCGGCCGAATATGACAGAAGGCGTCACCTGCCACATGAAGAAGCAGTCCTCGCCCCTCAGTATGTGTTGTGCTACGTACTCTTCCATGGCCAGATAGTAGCTTAGTCGCCTGGGTTGTGTGTCGCCCGATTCTATATAGATCATAAGTGGTCTTCTTTAGTGGTAAAGTGATATGCAAAAATAGTAATAAAAAGCTGAATGGCCACACAACTTTCGTTATTTATTCTGAAAAACATTCGTTGAAGAGTAAAATGGCAAAAGGGCAAAAAGGGTAAAAGCATCCCTGTATGCAGGCGCTGGCTTCCGAACCACTTGTGCTAACGGATAATCCCCGGTCTGCTACTGTAAATATTTTTCTGATAATGTATAAATATACATTTTGGTCGTTTCGGCATCGGGCGAGGGCTTTTCTGGCTTCTGTCGTTTGGCTGTACGCTCGCCGAGTGGGTGGCGGCGCCGAAAAACGCGATTTTCAGATTACCCGAAAACGACCTTTAAAGTGCTCGCGATGGTCATTAGAATCGTAATGACCATCGCGAGCACCAAAATGACCATC
>CAKPRX010000112.1 GCA_934183135.1 uncultured Prevotella sp. | reverse complement strand
CCACTATCTGCTTGTCGATGGCCCGATGGGTGGTGGCCTGAGTCCAGTAGTAGACAGCATCCTTGGGAAGTAAGCCCATTACATGGTCGATGTCCTTGTCGTCTACCATGCCGAAGACGATGTGGCACTTGTCACAGGGCTGATCTTTTATCTGTTGGGCCAGATACTGCCATCCACCTACGTTGTGGCCTGTATCGCAGACCACATGGGGATGGTGGCATAGGCTCTGCCAGCGGCCGGTAAGTCCTGTCAGCTCGCCGACATGGGCAAAGCCCTGGCGGATGGCATCATGGTCGTTCAGGCCGAGGACGCGGAGGGCGCAGAGGACAGTGTTGGCATTCTTCAACTGGTAGATGCCGCCCAGCTCGCCTGTTAGCTCACCGAAATGGCGTGTGTGGTAGAGCAGGCGTCCATCGGGCAAAACCTCATGGCTTTCTATTTCTTGCTGCTCTTCGGCCAGGGTTATGGGGGCGTGTTCCTCGGCTGCTTTCTGCAGGAACACGGGGCGTGTCTCGGAGGTGGTCTCGCCTATCACCACGGGTACTCCAGGCTTGATGATGCCTGCCTTCTCGCCCGCTATCTTTGCTAATGTGTTACCTAAGAACTGAGTGTGGTCCAGGCTGATATTGGTGATAATGGAGAGGATGGGGGTGATGATATTGGTGCAGTCCAGCCGTCCGCCTAACCCCACCTCGACGACGGCGATGTCCACGTGCTGCTCGGCAAAATATTTGAAAGCCAACGCAGTAGTGAGCTCAAAGAACGAGGGGCGCAGGGGCTCGAAAAAAGCTCGTTCGGCCTCTACGAAGTTGACCACGTAGTCCTGGGAAATCATCTCGCCATTTACCCTGATACGCTCCCGAAAGTCAACTAAGTGGGGCGAGGTGTAGAGGCCCACCTTCAGTCCCTGGGCCTGTAGTATGGCGGCTATGGTGTGCGAACAGGAACCCTTGCCGTTGGTTCCGGCTATGTGAATGGTTCTGAACTGCGTGTGAGGGTGACCGAAATGGCGGTCCAGGGCTATCGTATTACTTAGCCCCTCCTTATACGCAGATGCACCCACATGTTCGAAAACAGGGGTGCATTTGTATAGATAGTTTACAGTTTCTTCGTAATTCATGCTGTTAACTAAAATAGTTCTTGAACTTCTCAAAAATGGATTTCTTGGTAGAGGTGTCTCCCTTGAAGTTCTCGCTGTCGCGCAGCTCTTCGATAGCTTTGCGCTCTTCCTTGCTCAGTTTCTTGGGGACATACACGCTGATGTTGACAACGAGGTCGCCCTGCCCAGAGCCATAGCCGGGAACCTGTGGCAGGCCTTTGCCACGCAGGCGCAGGGTTTTTCCAGGTTGGGTGCCAGGCTCTATCTTGACCTTGACCTTGCTGCCATCAATGGTGGGGATAGATACCTCGCCGCCAAGGGCTGCAGTAGGAAAGTCGAGAAGTAGATTATAGATAACATCTTGACCGTCGCGTACAAAGGTGTCGCTCGCCATCTCTTCGATGTAAACCTGTATGTCGCCATTGACACCATTATGCTGTCCGGCATTACCTTTTCCGGGTACGTTGACTATCATGCCTTCGGCTACGCCAGCCGGTATCTTGATTTCTACGACCTCTTCGCCTTTGGCAACACCTGTTCCTCCACATTCGTGGCACTTGTTCTTGATAATGGTGCCTTCGCCATGGCAGGTGGGGCACTCGGTCTGTGTCTGCATCATGCCTAACATGGTGTGGACGGTCTTTACCACTACACCCCGTCCTTGGCAGGTGGGACAGGTAGAGGTTCCGCTACCATCTTCAGAACCGCTACCGTGGCAGTGGCTACAGGGTACGTCTTTCTTGACCTTGAACTTCTTGGTAACACCAGTGGCTATTTCCTGCAGGGTAAGTCTGACCTTCAGTCTGAGGTCTGAACCGCGGTACTGAGCATGCTGGGCTCCGCCGCCAAAACCACTAAAGCCGCTAAAGCCTCCGCCGTGTCCTCCGAAGACGTCACCAAACATGGAGAAGATGTCGTCCATGGAGAAACCGCCACCGAAGCCGCTTTCACCGCTGAAACCACCGCCAGGGGCATTGAAACCGAACTGGTCGTATTGCTGGCGTTTCTGCGGGTCGTGCAGTACATCGTATGCCTCGGCTGCTTCCTTGAATTTCTCTTCAGCCTCGGCATTACCGGGGTTTCTATCGGGGTGATATTTGATAGCCAGCTTGCGGTAGGCTACCTTTATTTCGCTTTCTGTAGCGGTCTTGTCTACGCCTAAGACTTCGTAATAGTCACGCTTTGCCATGATTTCCTATATATAAATAATGTATTACTGGCCTACGGCTACCTTAGCGTGGCGTATAACCTTGTCGTTGAGTGTGTAACCAGCCTGTGTACAGTCTATTACCTTACCTTTCTTCTCATCGCCCATACCGGGAACCATGGCGATGGCCTCATGGTAGTCTACATCGAAGTCGGCGTTGTCGGTGTCGATACGTTTAACGCCCAGACCCTCAAGAGCCTTGTGCAACTTCTTGCAGATAAGTTCCCAGCCCTCTTCCAGGACTTCCTTAGAGGCAGCCTTGTCTGCATTGGCGATGGCTCGTTCCATGTCGTCCAGTACAGGCAGGATGGCCACGATGGTCTTTTCGCTACCATTCAGTATCAGTTCAGTCTTCTCCTTGAGCGTGCGCTTCTTGAAGTTGTCAAACTCGGCCAGCGTGCGCAGATATTTGTCTTTCAACTCGGCCAACTCTTTGTTGGCCTTATCCAATTCGCTTTCCTCGTCTTTTTCCTTGTTTTCGGCATTGGTCTTGGCTTCGCTTTCTGTATCTGTATCCTTTTGGGCGTTGGCTTGGGCCTTAGCCGACTTGACCTCGTCGGCAGCGCCTTCTACTTTAATCTCTTTTTCTTTACTCATAGTGATATAGTCTTTTATCTATGAAAATAGCAAAAAACATGCCAAAAATTACTCTCCGTACATTTTTGCTTTCTGTTCCTTGATTTGGTCATCATGTATGTACTCATCGTAGCTCATCAGCTTGTCGATGGTGCCATGGGGGGTAAGTTCGATGATGCGGTCGGCCACGGTCTCGATAAACTCATGGTCGTGTGAGCTAAACAGAATGTTGCCCTTGAAAGAGATGAGGTTGTTGTTGAACGCCTGGATGCTCTCCAGGTCCAGATGGTTGGTAGGAGTGTCCAGAATCAGACAGTTGGCGTTGCGCAGTTGCATACGGGCTATCATGCAGCGCATTTTCTCACCACCTGAGAGCACATTGACTTTCTTCATCACCTCTTCGCCCGAGAAGAGCATGCGGCCCAGATAGGCTTTCATCTGCACCTCATTGCCGGGACCGTACTGCGACAGCCAGTCGACCAGGTTCATATCGCTCTGGAAAAACGCGGTGTTGTCCAGGGGCAGATAGGCTGTGGTGATGGTTACGCCCCATTTGTAGGTGCCGGCATCGGCTTCCTTGTTGCCATTGATTATCTCGAAGAGGGCCGTCATGGCCTTGGGGTTGTGCGACAGGAAAACCACCTTCTGGCCCTTTTCGATATTGAAGTTTACGTTGTCAAAGAGTACGTTGCCGTCATTATCGGTGGCTTTCAGTCCTTCTACTTCTAAAATCTGGTTGCCGGGCTCGCGGTCCATCTGGAAAATGATGCCAGGGTACTTGCGGCTTGACGGACGGATTTCTTCTACGTTCAGTTTCTCCAGCATCTTCTTGCGCGAGGTGGTCTGCTTGCTCTTAGCCACATTGGCGGAGAAACGGCGGATAAACTCTTCCAGCTGCTTCTTCTTCTCCTCGGCTTTCATGCGCTGGTTCTGAGCCTGGCGCAGGGCCAACTGCGAGCTTTCGTACCAGAAACTATAGTTGCCGGCAAACACGGTAACCTTTCCGAAGTCAATATCAATGGTCTGGGTAGAAACAGAGTCAAGGAAGTGACGGTCGTGAGAAACAACCAGCACGGTCTGGCGCTCGTCTATTTCGCTCAGATAGTCCTCGAGCCACTCCACGGTGTCCAGGTCGAGGTCGTTGGTAGGCTCGTCCAGCAACAGGTTTTCGGGTTTGCCAAAGAGAGCCTTCGCAAGCATCACGCGTACTTTTTCATTGTTGGCCAGCTCGCCCATCTGCTTTTGGTGCAGTTCTTCCTTGACGCCTAAGTTCTGCAGGAGTTGGGCTGCGTCAGACTCGGCTTCCCATCCGTTCATCTCGGCGAATTTGAGTTCCAGGTCTGCGGCCTTGTTTCCATCTTCCTCGGACATCTCGGGTTTAGCATACAGGCGCTCCCGCTCTTTCATGTTTTCCCATAGGGGCTGGTGGCCCATCAGTACAGTGTCCATCACGCTGTAGTCGTCATATTTGAAATGATCCTGCTCCAGTACGCTTAACCGCTCACCCGGTCCCAGCTCTATGGTTCCCTTATTGGGTTCCAGGTCTCCGCTGATGGCACGTAGTAGGGTGGACTTTCCGGCTCCGTTGGCGCCTATCACACCATATATGTTTCCAGGGGTAAACTTGATGTTGACATCCTTATACAGGACACGTTTGCCGAATTGAACGGCGATATTGGTAAGCGTTATCATCTTTTTGAGTATTTATCTTGTTTTTATTGTTTCAGCGTGCAAAGTTACTGAAAATCTTACACATAATGTCCATGAGCCTCCGATATTTTTTTGTGTAATCTCATCATTAGTATACAGGGGGTATGTAAGGCTATTTTATGTGGGCGCGGGTGCTTCTGAGCTTGTATATAATATAGGCAGATGTAAACAGGGGCAGCTCAGCCGTGATAGATAATCTTGGGCTATTCCTTCTTGCTTTTGCCAGGGGGTATGGCAGAGATGCCTAATTTCCCCGTACGTTGGTATTGGTTATAGTAGTATTGCTTGATGTCATCATCAATGTCAGTAACGCGCCGTTTGCCTGTTACATACGGGCTGATTATCTGGCCTAATACCAGGGCTATAATACCAATGGTTAGCACTATGACAAAGTTGATAATGGGGCTATTGACAAAGTTGTAGTCCATAAGTATCACCATGACTATTACGGGAAAGGCTATCAGTAGCCAGTCGGCTGCCGTGTTTAAGCCTAAGCTGCGTTTGCGCTCTTCTGCCAGTTTTGATGGTGCTGCATCTATCAGTTGCCTGCGATGCATGTTCCAGTAGTTCTCGAATTTTTGATCCATGCGATAATGGGGCTGCTATAAATAGCGATAGGGGCGGCACTTGTGATGCCTATTAGTAGTCGGGTTGTTCCTATTCTCGTATAAATACCAAAAAGGGTCGTATGAAACTCAGCCATACAACCCTCTATGATAATTGTGTTAATATCTTATGAAAAATTAGTCCTTGAAGAAGTCTTTAACGGCCTCGTTAGGAACCATCTGCTCATCAAAGACGTAAGCGCCAGTCTTGGGGCTCTTTACCATCTTGATAACCTTTGTGTATGCACGTCCGTCGGTTGAACCTTCGTGCAGGGTAGCTACCGCTTTTTTTGCCATTGTCTATATCTCCTTATTAC
>CAKPRX010000111.1 GCA_934183135.1 uncultured Prevotella sp. | reverse complement strand
GACCTGAACCGCAAGGATGTCAACTTCGGTTCTTCGTACGAGCTGCTGCCCGGTTACATCATCCCCGGCAACTTCGTGGGCCACTACACCAACTACGGTGGCGAGAACACCGCCACACCGAGCTGGGCCCTCAACAAGTACCGCACCGAGTCGTACCTGGGCCGTGTCAACTACAACTACGCAGAGCGCTACTACGCCTCGGCCTCTTACCGCCGCGACGCCTCTTCTAAGTTTACCAAGAACAACCGCTGGGGTACCTTCTGGTCTGTCGGCGGCGGCTGGCGCTTCTCTGAGGAGAAGTTTGTCAAGGACGCCTGCAAGTGGCTCGACAACGCCAAGCTGCGTGCCAGCTACGGTGTTACCGGTAACTCTAACGGTCTTACCAGCTACTACCTCAACCGTACCTACTCCTATGGCGTTTCGGCCTGGCAGGAGGGTGCCACCGGTACTGGCGTGCCTAAGGTGACCACCATCACGGGCGGCAACCTGGTACGCGACGACCTTACCTGGGAGGTTATCCACCAGTTCGACCTGGGTCTCGACTTCTCGGTGCTCAACAGCCGTATCACCGGTGCCATCGACTACTACAACAACCTTACCTCTAACGCCCTGTACAACCAGATGGTGTCGCCCCTGGCCAACATGGGCTATACCACCCTGCAGAAGAACTCTGCCAAGATACGCAACACCGGTTTCGAGATTGAGCTCGACGCCGACATCATCCGTACCAAGGACTGGACCTGGAGCGTAGGTGTCAACGGCTCTCACTACCGTACCACCCTCGTCAAGGTTCCTGCCGACCAGATTCCTTACTGGGACAACACCATGGATGTGCCTAAGGGTACGTGGGTTGTCCAGACCGAGGACATGGCCCAGGCTGGTACCGCCAGCCACGCCGGCCGTGGCGACTTCTACCTGCGTGGCGAGGGCAAGGACCTCTTCAACCTCTATATGTACAAGTATGCCGGCGTAGACCAGAACTCAGGTCTGCCCATGTACTGGCACCGCGTTACCTATGCCGACGTACATCCCGATGCCAACGGCAGCTATGCCCACGGCGGCCGCTACGCCGAGTACCAGCAGGGCGACAATGTCAAGACCACTGTGGCTACCGACGCCTCTGAGTACGAGGTGGGCAGCGCCACTCCCGACTTCATGGGCGGTTTCAACACTACCCTGCGCTACAAGGACTTTGACCTGGGTATCGTAGCTGCTTACCAGCTCGGTGGCAAGTTCTTCTCTATGGAGTATGCCCAGCACCTCTTCCGCACCTCTACTATGGGCGGCAGCGGCATCCCTGTGTCCAAGGACGTCGTAGGCAATACCTGGAATGTCAACAACACCGGAGCCAAGTACCCCATGCAGTGGTTCAACAGCTCTGGCGGCAACTACTATCTCGACGGAGTCTATCTGCCCGGCAGCCACTGCTATACCGACATGGCCCTGTTCAGCGCGTCTTACTTCCGCATCAAGAACATCACCCTCGGCTACACCGTGCCCAAGAAGTTGCTCCGCAAGATAGGTGTCAGCAAGCTCCGCGCCTTTGTCTCTGCCGACAACGTGCTCCTCTTCTCTGCCCAGAAGGGTGTAGACCCCTCTATGTCGGCCATCGGCGGCAAGGAGGTCGATACCTACATCTATCCGCAGATGCAGACCATCACCCTGGGCTTAAATCTTGAGTTCTAAAACCATTCCTAACGATTAACAGATATGAAACGTATATATAAGAGCATTATAGCGGCCGTCCTGCTTGTGGCGGGGGTGTCGGCCTGCAGCAGCCGGTTGGACATTAACAACCCCAACTACTTCGACCAGAAGGATATAGACAAGATCCTTCAGGGCAAGGATGCCGAGAAGAAGATGAAGATTATCTCGGGCCTTATCACCGTGCTCCCCGGCTATATCAATATCAACAGTGCCGACCTCAACGGCGGCTACTCTAACTCCTATGCCATAGAGTCCAACTTCGAGCTGCGCCGTTTTATGCAGTCGGGCGATGTCGTAGAAGGCTCCTCGGCCAACATGGGTACCTACAACCAGTGGTACCAGAACAGTGCCAACCTTACCTACTGGGAGACCGACGACAACATCCAGAACTACGGTTACTACCTGGGCCCGGTCAAGAAGCTCGGCGCCGCCCTCAAGGCCATGCAGTACCTCGAGGACTGCAATGTGCTCGACGACCCACTGATGAAGGGTTACCAGGCACAGGCCCTCACCATGAAGGGCATAGCCTACATGATGCTCCTGGAGCGCTATACCGACCTGCAGGACGTTAGCAGCGAGACTAAGCAGGGCATGCCCTTCTACTGGAGATATGCCTACAACTCTCCGGTTGAGCCCAAGTCGGTCAAGGAGTCGTGGGACTCTGTCAAGTTCTTCTTCGACAAGGCTGTCGAGTCGTTCCACGCCTCTAACATAGGCACCAAGGGCTACTACTCGGGCCATACCTCTGACCAGATATATGCCATCAGCTGTGGCCTGGCTCAGTACTACCGCTGCCGCGCTGCCCTGGACCGTAAGGACTGGGCCACCGTTATCGACGGCGCCACCGAGCTGCTCCAGTACTATCCCAACTTCATCAAGGCTGCCGACTACGGCATGGATCAGTCCAAGCTGGCCTCTGTGGCAGCCCGCAACGACAACGGATGGTGTGGCAAGGAGTTCAATGCTGAGGAGAACGCCTTCTACAACTGGGAGAAAAACCCCGAGGGCATCTTCGGCGGAGCCCGCGGTAGCAGCAACATCTTCTGGACCAACGGCGGTTTCAACGCCCTCAAGCGCGGTCCCTCGGGCTATTATCAGGTAGATGCCAGCATCTACAACGCCCTGTCGGACAACGACTGCCGCAAGGCCTGCATCCTGGCCCAGGACTTCGAGAACTATCCCATCTACTCGTACGAGAACAACGACTCTACCTGGTACCACTACACCATGCCTAAGTACACCAGCCTGAAGTGGGCCGCCTCGTCGGCCATCGGTTACAACAACCAGAACCACAACAACCAGTACACCGTGTCCGACAATATCTACCTGCGCAGCTCTGCCGTATGGCTCATGCTGGCCGAGGCTTATGCCCAGAGCGGCCAGGAGGCCAAGGCCAAGGAGACGCTCAACAAGCTGCTCGAGGCCCGCACCATCGAGGGCCGTCCCACGATGACCTGCGACAACACCATGGCCGGCATGAGCGTCATGGACATGGTCAAGCTGCAGTGGCGTATCGAGATGTGGGGCGAGGGCGACTGGGCCTTCTACAACCAGAAGCGCTGGGGCGCACAGTTCCGCCGTGGTGCCAACCACTGGAGCAACACCCAGATACCCCAGTTCACCTGGGAGATACCCCAGAAGGAGCGTATCGGCAATCCTTACTGGCGCTCGCTCGACTAAGCAGCGCTGTCAGCGCGGTGGGCCGGCCCGCCCCGCGGCCGTCCGGCCCACCCGCCATAAACCTAATGATAACCCAAAACAGAACAAAACATGAAAAAAAGAATATTGACATACGCCTCCATGCTCCTGGCGCTGCTGGCCTTTACGGCCTGTAGCGACTCGGCCGAGGACGTGAACGAATTTTCGGAGCCCAACGTGTCGCACAAGACACTCACCGTCAAGGCCACTCTGCCGGCCACCAATGGCTATGGCATGGTCAAGGCCTTCACCATGAGCGACCTTCTGCACGTGGCCTTTGCCAAGGCCGACGGCACCCAGACAGGCCGCACCCAGACCCTGCGCTGCAAGGAAGCCGACGGCGCCACCGCCACCTTTGGCGCAGCTAACATCGCCGTGCCCAACGATGCCGCCAACATGCTCCTCACCTGGGACAACCCTGCCAACAGCATCAACTACGAGGGCAAGCCCGTAGAGGTAACCGCCTTTGCCGACCAGCAGGGCACCGAGGACTGGATACGCGCCCACTCTGTACTCGACGCCACCACCGCCGTGGCCGAGAACGCCGAGGTAACCTTGGCCTACAAGACGGCCGTGGTCAAGGTCGACGTCAAGTTCCCCGACGATGCCGACGTGCCTGCCGTTGACAATACCAAGATTACCCTCTCGGGCCTGTATAACAAGCTGGTACTCGCCATGGGCCAGCCCGTAACCGGTACCGAGGGCGTGGTGAGCACCCAGGGCGACCTGACACTCACCCCGGCCGTCATCGACGAGGCCACCAAGACCGCCACCGCCTACGCGCTCATCTGGCCCCAGGCCAGCTACAGCGCTGTCAAGCTGGCTGCCACCATCGACAACGCCTCGTTCTCGGGCGTGTTCAGGGCCGGCACCATCCAGCCCGGACAGACTAACACCGTGGCTTCGGTAGTCGACTTCAACTCGCGCGAGTACGACCTCTGGTACACCGACGACGCTGCCACCATCGGCGACGTTACCGGCAACGTGGTGTCGGCTCCCAAGTGGATGTCCCTGACCGACGGCACCATCAGCATCGAGGCCAACACCACCGGAAGCATACGCAAGGGTACCATGGAGCTCGACAACGGCCGCAAGTACACCATCACCCAGATAGGCGTGAGCGACTTTACCGGCTCGTGGACACTCTACTCTAAGCAGTTCAACGGCTCTAAGTCATGGGGAGGCAGCAACTCTGCCAGCAAGATGCCCGTTACCTTCGGCGCTCCCCTCAAGGGCGAGACCCTTACCGCCCCCGACGGCAACACCTATACCAACAACTTCGGTATCAAGGGCCTCTACTTCGACTCTGTCATCGACGGCACCATCGCCATCGACTACGAGAAGAAGACCGTCAAGATAGGCATCATGTTCGACTGCCGCGAGGGCCAGGCCACAGGCAATGCCACCCGCAAGTACTGCATGTACCTGCCCGAGGGCTCTGGCGGCAACGGCTGGGGCAACTACAACTTCCAGCCCAAGGACTTCTCGACCACCAAGTACGACTGGCTGTGGTTCAAGCTCGGCTCTGACAACAAGTCGCTCAAGTACCAGTACTTCGGCGAGGGCCAGAAGATGGGTGCCTACTATGTCTGCGGCATCTCTATCGTGTCCAGCTCGTCGCCCGAGGCCAGCTCGTTCACCGCTACGTACGACAATATCTATCAGGCCAACTACAACGGCTCTAACAGCGAGTCTATGTACTTCCTCAAGAACTGATAGATAGACACTTCACCACCAGTAAGGCACCGCTCCGTCACCATGGGGCGGTGCCTTTTTCTTGCGAAAATTTTTAAGGTAACAACGTGAAAAGGTAAAAGGTGCCCCCTGTGCGCAGGTCATGATTTCGGGGGGTGTTACGATAGTGAGCGTGAGAGCAGTGACGTCTGTACCGTAAGAATTTTTCTGATATTGCATAAATATACATTTTCGGCCTTTCGGCACCGTGTGGGGGCTTTTCTGTCTTCTGTGGTTGGTCTGTACGCTCGCCGAGGGGGCGGCGGTGGCGAAACGGGTCGTTTTCGGGCCACCCCGAAACCACCTTTTTCGTGCTCGCGATGGTCATTAGAATCGTAATGACCATCGCGAGCACGAAAATGACCATCTTTGCGACCCCGAAAACCGACCTTGAAAAAGCCGAAAA
>CAKPRX010000110.1 GCA_934183135.1 uncultured Prevotella sp. | reverse complement strand
TTGATACCCGCAGTGCCTTCCAGACATCGGGCATCCGCCTGGGCACAGCTGCCATGACTACCCGTGGCGCCAAGGAGGACATGATGCACCTCATAGCCGAGCTTATCGAGGAAGTGCTCAACGACCCCGAGAACGACCAGGTTATCACTCGCGTACGCGAGAAGGTCAACGAGACCATGAAGCAATATCCCCTCTTCGCCTACTAACAGGCGACGGGCCTGAAATCGGAGCGCCCCCTCGTACCAGCAAGGTATGAGGGGGCGTCTCGTATATAGGTATAGCCCGATGGCAGCGGCCTTACAGTTTGTCGCCGTAACACAGGTCGCCGGCATCGCCAAATCCAGGAACGATATACTTGTGCTCGTTCATGCCCGGGTCTATGGCAGCACACCAGATGGTGGTCTTGTCCTCGGGGAAAGTCTTCTTGATATGGGCTATACCCTCGGGGGTGGCTATCACACAGGCCACATGGATACGCTTAGGCGTTCCCTTGGTCAGAAAAGCCTTGTAGCCCAGCTCCATACTGCCTCCGGTGGCCAACATAGGGTCGGCTATGATGAGTGTTTTGCCATCTATACTCGGCGTGGCCAAGTACTCCACGTGGATGCCCACCTCGTGATGAGCCGCGTCGGTGTACTCGCGATAGGCCGATACAAACGCGTTGCCAGCGTGGTCAAAGATGTTGAGAAATCCATTATGGAACGGCAAGCCAGCCCTGAAGATAGTGGCCAGGACCATCTTGTCGGTCGGAATGTTAACCGTAGAGACCCCCAGGGGCGTGGTTACATCCTGCGGAGCATAGTCCAGAGTCTTGGAGATTTCGAAGGCTTCAAACTCTCCGATTCGCATAATATTATTACGGAAAAGCAGACGATTAGTCTGGTAGTTTACATCTCTAATCTCAGCCATATACTGGTTGATAATCGAATTGGTCTCGCTAAGGTTAATAATCTCCATACGTATTGTTTTTATCTGCAAAGGTAGTGAATGTCAGAGAGACACCCAAGGGATTGGTTAAGTTTTTTTCATCGTCCCGCCCATTTGTGCCGGCCGTCGCCAGCCCCCGGGCCATGCCTCCCCCACCATCAGGCCTGGTTACGGCCGTGCTTTTTTGCAATGTCAGCGTGGCAAAAGCCAGCACGGGCAGAGTCTTTTTAACTTCTTTAACCTAAAAAAACATTACCGTTATTTTTTTTGTCCTCTTTCGGTTGGCATTTATTTATTTTTTGCTTAATTTTGCCGCGGTTTAAGGAGGTTGAGCCCCCTGTGGGTAAGGCTTTATGGCAAGCCGGAAACCTCTGGCCGACGGATAATAAAAAGACCATATACATTTAATTAATAATAAAAATCATGGCAAAGTTTGACAAATCAGTTTTGGAAAAGTACGGTATCACCGGTACTACCGAAGTTCTCTACAATCCCTCATACGAGGTTTTGTTCAATGAGGAAACCAAAGACGGCCTCGTAGGTTACGAAAAAGGTCAGGAAACCGAGCTTGGCGCCGTAAACGTAATGACAGGTATCTACACCGGACGTTCGCCTAAGGACAAGTTCATCGTTGACGACGAGAATTCTCATGACACTGTTTGGTGGACTTCTGACGAATATAAGAACGATAACCATCGCGCCACCAAGGAGGCTTGGGCCGCCGTTAAGGAAATCGCCAAGAAGGAACTTTCTAACAAGAAGCTGTATGTAGTAGATGGCTTCTGCGGTACCCACAAGGACACCCGCATGAAGGTTCGCTTCATCGTTGAGGTTGCTTGGCAGGCTCACTTTGTTACCAACATGTTCATCCGTCCTCAGAACGAGGCCGAGTTTGACCAGGAGCCCGACTTCATCGTTTACAACGCCTCTAAGGCTAAGGTTGAGAACTACAAGGAGCTGGGCCTCAACTCTGAGACAGCTGTAGTATTCAACGTTACCTCTAAGGAGCAGGTCATCATCAACACATGGTACGGCGGCGAGATGAAGAAGGGTATGTTCTCTATGATGAACTACTTCCTCCCCCTGAAGGGCATCGCTTCTATGCACTGCTCTGCCAACACCGATATGAACGGTGAGAACACCGCTATCTTCTTCGGTCTGTCTGGTACAGGTAAGACTACCCTTTC
The DNA here is from genome assembly GCA_934183135.1 of uncultured Prevotella sp. Classification (GTDB taxonomy): domain Bacteria; phylum Bacteroidota; class Bacteroidia; order Bacteroidales; family Bacteroidaceae; genus Prevotella. Next base: position 3,565 of record CAKPRX010000110.1, on the reverse strand, counting down.
TACCGATCCTAAGCGTAAGCTCATCGGTGATGACGAGCACGGATGGGACGACGAGGGTGTATTCAACTTCGAGGGTGGCTGCTATGCCAAGGTTATCAACCTCGACAAGGAGAGCGAGCCCGATATCTACAACGCTATCCGTCGCGACGCCCTGCTGGAGAACGTTACCGTTGACAATAACGGCAAGATAGACTTCGCAGACAAGAGCGTTACCGAGAATACCCGTGTAAGCTATCCTATCTACCACATCAAGAACATCCAGCGTCCTTACTCTCAGGGCCCCGCTGCTAAGCAGGTTATCTTCCTGTCTGCCGACGCTTTCGGTGTACTGCCCCCCGTTTCTATCCTGAACGCCGAGCAGACCAAGTACTACTTCCTCTCTGGCTTCACAGCTAAGTTGGCAGGTACAGAGCGTGGTATCACAGAGCCTACACCTACATTCTCAGCTTGCTTCGGCCAGGCATTCCTGGAGCTGCATCCTACCAAGTATGCCGAGGAGCTGGTTAAGAAGATGGAGAAGAGCGGTGCCAAGGCATACCTGGTTAACACAGGCTGGAACGGTACTGGCAAGCGTATCTCTATCCGCGATACACGTGGTATCATCGACGCTATCCTCGACCACTCTATCGACGCAGCGCCCACGAAGACCATTCCTTACTTCAACTTTGTAGTTCCTACACAGCTTGAGGGCGTTGATCCTAACATCCTCGATCCCCGCGACACCTACGCTGATGCCGCTCAGTGGGAAGAGAAAGCCAAGGATCTGGCTGCTCGCTTCATCAAGAACTTCAAGAAGTACGAGAGCAACGAAGCTGGCAAGGCTCTGGTTGCTGCTGGTCCTCAGCTCTAAATTAGAACTTACTCTAATTGACAATACCCTGGAGGCTGTTCCGCAAGGAGCAGCCTCTTTTTTTTATGACTATGAGAGAGTGAGTGGAGAGAGCTGCGGCTGATACCTGAGCCACCTACTGACTTAGAGATGCCCTATCCAGCTAACAGTTGACCGATAGCACTTTGACATAAGTCAACAATTACATATTTTTGAGCTATTTAACAGTAAAAGTTATGAATATTCCATGAAATGTTAGTACCTTTGCACCGCATTCGGGAGAATGTATTATACAATAGGTTAGTTAGTTTGATAGATTTAAGGTTAAGATGATGTTTTTAGAATGTGTCAGCTAACGTATTAGAGGTGCTGTGATAATGTTATTTTTGAGCATTGTCATTTTAGAAGTACACTAATGCGCGATACTGACGAGAAGAGAGGGCCGGTAGTGATTACCACGTCCTCTTTTTTTTATGCCCTTTTGCTTGCACCGTTCATGCCATTTAGTTACTTTTGTAGAAAATAGGCGGCACCTCGGCCATCTGAGCAAGCTCATGGCGCTCGGTTTGCACTATTTTTGTAGAAAATAGGCGGCAGCGAGCCTTTGCCACACTATGGATGGCAACCTGCGGTGTATGACCACTATCCGACAGACTCATTATGACACACTACCAGAGCAGAATAATACTCACGACCCTCCTGGCCATGCTGGCCTTGGGAGTATGGGGCCAGCGCCCACAGATATTCAGTACCCGCATCAAGACCCTGCAGACCGTGGCAGGACAGAAGTGGACCTCGATGCCCATCATTGCCCTGGGCGGTGACGAGGTGGTCAATATAGACTTTGACGACCTCACCCACGAGTCGCACCGCTATGCCTACCGGATAGAGCACTGTGATGCCGAGTGGAACGCTTCGACCGGACTCTTCGAGAGCGACTACATCGATGGTTTTGCCGAGGGCAACCTGATAGACGACCTACAGGAATCGCTCAACACCAACACCCTCTACACCCACTACCACTTCAGCGTGCCCAACAGCCGGTGCAGCCTCAAACTGAGCGGCAACTACCGCGTGACGGTCTATGACGAGAATGAGGACGACAAGCCCATCCTGCAAACCTGCTTCATGGTGGCCGAACCGGCCGTAAGTATCGCCCTACAGGTAACGGGCAACACGGACCGCGGACTGAACACCTACTACCAGCAGGTGGGCATGGAGATAAACTATGGCAGCCTGCGCGTAACCGACTGGCAGCGCGAGATAAAGACCCGTCTCGTCCAGAACGGGCGCTGGGACAATGCCGCCGTAAACGCCCAGGCTCAGTACATCCGTCCCGATGGCCTGACATGGGCCCACTGCCCTCAGTTTATCTTTGACGGCGGCAACGAGTACCGTAAGTTTGAGATACTGGACGTAAACCACGCCAATATGGGAGTGGAGAATACCGGCTGGGACAACCATCAGTACCACGCCTACCTATGGCCCGACGAGCCGCGCCCCAACTACGTGTACGACGAGGATGCCAACGGTGCCTTCTTTATCCGCAACAGCGACAACCGCGAGATTAACTATACCGCTGAGTACCAAGTGGTACACTTCAGGCTCAAAGTGCCCCGGCTTCAGGGCGATGTGTACCTCAACGGAGTCTGGACCTACGGCCAGTTTGCCCCCGACTACCGACTTACCTGGAACGAGGAAGACCAGTGCTACGAGAGCCAGCAGCTGCTCAAGCAGGGCTACTACAGCTACCAGTATCTGTTACGGCGGACAGACGGGCATACAGTACACGTACCGCAGGAGGGCAACTTCTTCCAGACCGAGAACAGCTATACCGCCTTAGTGTACTACCGGCAGACGGGCGGGCGCTACGACCGCTTAGTAGGCACCTGCACGCTACACACGGCAAGCCAGCGCGAACGCTGACATTTTAACTTATTTTATTGCCCGCGAAAAAAAATACGCCCATCCGCTTGGCCATAAAAAGAATAATGGATATTTTTGCATACGATATACAGCGACACGGCCATCACACTGACCCATCACGCAGCTAACCGCGCAGACCGTCAGCCTGAAGGCAGCATGTCCTGTTTACCAATAAACAACTTACAAACACAACAGACATCATGAAAAAGAAATTTATCTGTACCGTATGCGGGTACATCTACGAAGGCACCGAGGCTCCTGAGTTCTGCCCCCTGTGCAAGGCTCCACGCAGCAAGTTCAAAGAGGTTTCGCTCGAAGACGAGCCCGAGTTCGCCACCGTCCATGAGCTTGGCCGCGCCTATACTGACAAGGTTAGCGACGAGTTGGTACAGCACTGCAAGAACACCTTTGCCGGCGAGTGCAGCGAGGTAGGCATGTACCTGGCCATGGCCCGTCAGGCCGACCGTGAGGGTTATCCCGAGGTGGCCCGTGCCTTTGAGCACTACGCCTACGAGGAGGCCAACCACGCCGCCCGCTATGCCGAGCTGCTGGGCGACGTACTCGGCGACACCAAGAGCAACCTCGAGGCACGCATCGCTGCCGAGAAGGGCGCCTGTGCCGAGAAGTTCGAGGCTGCGAAGAAGGCCAAGGCCGAGGGCTCTGATGCCCTGCACGACACCATCCATGAGATGGCCAAGGACGAGGCCCGCCACGCTGCTGGCTTCATCGGCCTCTACAACCGCCTGTTCAAGAAGTAACCCGACGGCAACTACAAGGAAAGGCTTCCGGACTCATCCGGAAGCCTTTTCT
>CAKPRX010000109.1 GCA_934183135.1 uncultured Prevotella sp. | reverse complement strand
TCTGGAATGTAAAGAACGGCGCTATCGACGAACGCACCAGCGTGTGGTAGGCGCGCTTTTGCAGGAATCCTGCCATCCGCTTTCTCTGCAAGTCGGCAAACCCATCCTCGCCATCCTTAGCATGGTCTTCGGCTTCGTTGTATGCCTCTACTATCTTGTTCAGTATCTCCATGCGGGCCGCCAGTTCGTCCAGTACGCTGTTCAGCCTGACTGCTGCCGGGCTTGTCGGTCTGATGTATTTGGACTCCATGCACTCGTTGAGCAGCACATACTCTTCGACCAGGCTCTGGTTGTCAAGCTCGTCGGCATAGACGCGCGCATCGTTCCAGTCGGGCTGCTTGGCATCTTCTTTCGGGGGCTTTGTCGCTTTTACGGTCTTGGTGCCACACTTGGGGTCTATCGCGGGCCCTATGGGGGCAAACAGGGCGGTGTGGTTGGCCGGCCAACAGGCCGAGGTGGCGTTGGATGCTGTCTGCCGGGCGGTGCTGCCTTTCTTGGTGGCCTTCTTGGTGGTCGGCTGTGTGGTTTCTGTCTTTCCCCCTACTTTCTGGGTTACTTCCTGCTTGACCTGCTGCCCTACCTTGGTGGCTGCTTTCTTCAGCGCGTTCTTCAGAAACTGCGCCGAGGCGTCTGGCGTCCAGAAAAGGGCTGCCAGTCCGAGTACAATGACGGTACGTGCTTTCATTTAGTTGTCTGTCTGTAAGTTAGTGAATGTTTTTAGTTGTACTTGTTACCGTGCAAAGATACGTTTTTATTTACAATCTATCTGCTAAAACAGGTAAAAAAATGAAGGGTTGCCTCATTTTTTTTTTCATTGGAAACGGGGAAGTATTTATATAGTACTCATATTGGCAGCGATAAAACTTCTATAAATACAAATATGAATATTGATAAGATATTTACAGATGGGAAAAATATTTTTATAGATACCCGAAGTCACCTTTGCAAACTAATTCATTAAGGATGTTGGCAAGGGTGTTGGCAAAGATAGCTATGCAGAGTGGCGAAAAGACAAAATCGGTTCGCGAGATAATTGCTGACGAGCTGGAGATGGTCACAGGCTTGCCTGTGGCTATCATATCCTTTCGCGTAGACCGTCCTTTTCGTTCCCCGGAGCCGTCGTTAGCGCGATGGGAGCTATCATTAGCGTGCTAAAGGTTGGTCTTCTGATTTCGTGTGGCCAATCGGGGAGAACAGGAAACCAGCACCAGAACACAGGGAGCGCCTTTTACTTTTTTACCTTTTTACTTTTATCTATCGTCTTTCTTGTTAAATATTTTGGTCATTACTCCTGTTATTGCTATCTTTACACTCGCCAAGAGCGAGGGGCGGATGGGCCGCAGCCGTCTTGGCAACTTAACTGATAACCAAACACGACATGATACGTACCGATTATACGATAGAAGTATGCGCCAACTCGGTGCAGAGCTGCATCGCCGCCCAGCAGGGCGGAGCCGATAGGGTAGAGTTGTGCGCGGCCCTTGCCGAGGGTGGCCTTACCCCCTCGTTTGCCACGATAGCACAGGCCCGGGTCAACGCGGACATAGTGCTCAATGTGATAGTACGCCCACGGGGTGGCGATTTTCTCTATACGCCAATTGAGGTAGCTACCATGGAGGCCGATATCCAGGCCATGCGTTCCCTGCATGTCGATGGGGTAGTGGTGGGCTGTCTTACGGCCGACGGTGACATAGACCTGCGTACCCTGGACCGGCTTATGGAGGCCGCCGACGGGCTGCCGGTAACCTTTCACCGCGCCTTTGACCGCTGCCGCCGTCCCCTGGAGGCCATGCGCCAGCTGCGGGCTGCCGGCGTGGCCCGCATACTCACCTCGGGCCAGCAGCCCACAGCCCCCGAGGGAGCCACGTTGCTGCGCCAGTTGGTCAGCGAGGCCGGTCCGAAACTCAGCATCATGCCCGGCTGTGGGGTCAACGAGCATAATATACGCCAGCTGGCTGCGGCCACCGGTGCGCACGAGTTCCACTTCTCGGCCAGCGCCCCCGTGAAGAGCCAGATGCGCATACGCAACGACCAGGTGGCCATGGGTGCCGCCGGCGTAGACGAATACACCCGTATGGAGACCTCGGCCAGCCGTGTTAGCCGTACGATAGAAGCCCTCTGTAGTCCGTTATGATGCGCCATACGATAACGATACTGGCCCTGGCAGCCTTAGTGGGCGCCATGAGCCCCGGTAGGGTAGAGGCGGCCGCCCCGCAGCCGCAGTATGTGGCCGACTTCAAGGCCCGGCGGGCCTCGCTGAGCCACGGGCAGCTCTTCAGCGTGTTCGACAGCACCATGACCGCGGCCGAGCGCAGCGACATGGAGTTCCTGTACGCCTATATGCCCACCTGCGATGTGGCCGACTATCCCGGCACCTACTTTCTGGACCAGGTGCGGGCCGCCCGCCATGCCCGCAGCGTGGTGGGGTGGACGGTGCCCGATGATGTGTACCGCCACTTTGTCCTCCCCGTGCGTGTCAACAATGAGAACCTGGACCGCTTCCGCTCTGCCATGCAGGGCGAGCTGTTGGAGCGCGTCCGTGGCAAGAGCCTGTACGATGCCGTGCTCGAGGTGAACCACTGGTGCCACGAGAAGGTCAACTATCAGCCGTCGGACGCACGCACCAGCAGTCCGCTGGCCACCATACGCACCTCATGGGGGCGCTGCGGCGAGGAGTCTACTCTCTTAGTGGCCGCCCTGCGAGCCGTGTGCATACCCGCCCGACAGGTATATACACCCCGCTGGGCCCACACCGATGACAACCATGCGTGGGTGGAGGCATGGGTAGACGGCAAGTGGCTCTTTATGGGCGCCTGTGAACCCGAGCCGGTGCTCAACTTAGGCTGGTTCAACGCCCCGGCCAGCCGGGGCATGCTCATGCACACCAAGGTGTTCGGGCGGTACGCTGGCCCAGAGATGGTAATGAGCCGCACACCTTACTATACAGAGATTAACGTGACGGCCAACTACGCCCCCACGGCCCCTGTGACCGTTACCGTGACCGATGCCCACGGCCGTCCGCTGGAGGGCGCGCGGGTAGAGTTCAGAATATACAACTATGCCGAGTTCTTCCCCGTGGCGAGCCTGCTCACGGCTGCCGACGGCCGCGTGTCGTTTACGGCCGGCCTGGGCGACATGCTGGTCATAGCCGCCAAGGCCGACCGCTTAGGATGGACCCGCGTGCGGTTCGGGCAGCAGCCGTCGGCCACCATAGCACTTACCCACAGGGTGGGCGACAGGGTAGAGGAGGACATAGACATCGTTCCGCCATCAGAGCACGCCAACATACCGCCGGTAACGGCCGCCCAGCAGGCCGAGAACACCCGCCGCATGGCTGCCGAGGACTCGGTGCGCGCGGCCTACAGGGCCACCTTCCGCCAGGGAGCCGACTCGGCCCGGACGCTGATGGGGGCCGATGCCGCCGCGTATGTCGCCCGGGCCGAGGGCAACTGGGCCGCCATCCTGCACTTTCTCCGGGACGCACAGGCCGAGGCCCGTCTGCCGCGCGCCATGGCCCTGCTGTCTACACTGACCGACAAGGATCTGCGCGATGTGGCTCCGGCAGTGCTTGCCGATGCGCTGGACCATACCGCCGACACGGCCGATGTGGCCCATGTGCTGGCCCCGCGCGTGGCCGATGAGCAGCTGGTGCCCTACAGGGCCGCGCTGCGTGCCTTAGCGGCTCCCGCGCTGGGCAAGGGGTGGGGCAGCCCCGTGGCCACGCTCGACTATTGTCGCAGGCACATCGCCCTGACCGAGGGGGCTGTGGCGGCCGGTACCTACACGTCGCCCTTAGGCGTATGGCGTAGCCGCGTGGCCGACGAGCGTAGCATGGCGGTGTTCTTCGTGGCCCTGTGCCGTACCCAGGGCATCCCGGCATGGGTAGACCCCGTTACGGGCCGTACTTACTACGAGTGGGGCGGTCGCCGCGTACAGGTAGAGTGGGGTAGTGGCGGCTCTGCCACTCCGGTTAGCAGCAAGCTGTGGCTGCACTTCAGTGCCAAGTCCCACCTCGCTGTTCCCGAATACTATACCCACTACACGCTGAGCCGCTGGGGCGGCCGAGACCTGTTTACCCTGCTCAACTACGACGACGCGCGCCAGTGCCAGGCCCTGTTAGACGGCTCGGCCCCGGTGGCCCAGGGCTACTATCTGCTCACCACAGGCACCCGTCTGGCCAGTGGCAGTGTGCGTGCCCATATCAGCCTGTTCCCAGTAGGGCCCGAGCCGGCCGAGGCCACCCTGACGCTGCCCGATGCCGGTACCGCGGTGAGCGTGATAGGCTCATTCGACTCAGAGAGCCGGTTTACCGATGCTGCCACCGGCCGCGCCAGTTCTGTACTGCTCTCGGCCGGCCGCGGCTACTATGTGGTGGGTCTCTTGGGCGTAGGGCAGGAGCCTACTAACCACGCCCTGCGCGACATAGCCCTGCGCGCCAGCCAGTTAGAGGCTTGGGGGCGGCGCATCCTGCTGCTCTTCCCCACGGCCGAGGACTATGCCAAGTATCTCGCCTCGCCCATACCGGGACTTCCCAGTACGGTGCGGTGGGGCATAGATACGGGCGGAACCATCGCTGCCCATCTGTCGGAGCGCATGAGGCAGCCTGCCACCACCCCGCTGCCGCGGTTCATCATCGGCGACACCTTTAACAGGGTGGTCTTCGAGAGCCACGGTTACACCATCGGGCTGGGCGACCAACTGCTCAAAACTATTCATGGACTATAAACACCAAGACCTAAACCTATGATAGACAGAGAGACAAGAACGCGCATCCTGGCGCTGATAAACCGTGAGGTGGTGCCTGCCGTGGGCTGTACAGAGCCCATGGCCGTGGCGCTGTGTGTGGCCCGTGCCACCGAGCTGTTAGGCCGTGTACCCACCAAGATAACGGTATGGCTGAGTGCCAATATCCTGAAAAACGCCATGGGTGTGGGCATACCCGGCACGGGCATGATAGGGCTGCCCATAGCCATAGCCTTAGGGGCCCTGGTGGGCAAGTCGGCCTACAAGTTAGAGGTTCTGAAAGACCTTACCCCTGACACGCTCGAGGAGGGTAAGCGCTACCTGGCCGAGGACCGCATCAGCATACAGCTCAAGCTGGGCAAGTGCGACAAGCTCTACATTGAGACCACCTGTCAGGCCGGCACCGACTGGGCTACGGCCGTAATAGCCACAGACCATACCCGCATAGTGTACGAGGAGCACAACGGCAACGTAATGACCGACAAGCGCCAGAATTCGGTGGCTGCCACCGATGCCGAGGAGCCCGCGCTCTGTCTGCGCACGGTCTACGACTTTGCCACCACGGCCCCTACAGACGAGCTGAGGTTTATCTTGAAGACGCGCGACCTGAATATGCGCGCCGCAGCTGAGTCGGTAAAGGGCAATTACGGCCACTGCCTCGGCAAGACCATGGACAGACCGCTAAGTCACGGCATTTTCGGCAACACGATGTTCTCGCACATCATATCTAAGACCGCCCTGGCCTGCGATGCCCGCATGGGCGGCGCCATGATACCCGTTATGAGCAACAGTGGGTCGGGCAACCAGGGCATCTGTGCCACCAATCCCGTGGTGGTGTTTGCCCAGGAGAACGAGAATACCGAGGAGGAGCTGATAAGGGCTCTCACGCTGAGCCATCTGACGGCTATCTACATCAAGCAGAGCCTGGGCAAGCTGAGTGCCCTCTGTGGCTGCGTGGTGGCCAGCATAGGCTCCAGCTGCGGCATCACCTACCTCATGGGAGGCAGCTATACCGACCTGTGCCATGCCGTGAAGAACATGATAGCCAACCTGACGGGCATGATATGCGATGGCGCCAAGCCCAGTTGCTCGCTCAAGA
>CAKPRX010000108.1 GCA_934183135.1 uncultured Prevotella sp. | reverse complement strand
ACCATGACATCGGACATAGGAGTCATGTCGATCCAGACATCTTTCTTCTCAATTTTTACTTTACCCATAGCGATAAAATTTTAAAGGGTTAGCAAAAATTAAGCTTCTTCTCCGTGGTTGGCTTCGTATGTCTGAGCAATAGTGTAACCTACTTCATCAAGAGCGTAAGTCAGCTTATCGATCTTGTTTGTGAAGAAGTTGTAGATAACAACGGCGAACCATGATGTCAAGATACCTGATGCGGTATTAACCAAGGCCTCAGAAATACCAGTAGAAAGTGCCTGAGAGTCAGCACCACCACCTGCTGCCAGAGCGGCGAATGAACGGATCATACCAACAACGGTACCGAACAGAGCGGTAAGAGTACCGAGGGTAACGATAGTTGCTACGATAGGAAGGTTCATCTGCAGAGTAGGCATCTCAAGCTGAGTAGCCTCCTCGTGGGCCTGCTGGATCTTAGCGATCTTCTGGCTCTTCTTGATACCAGTAGTTTTCTCCATCTCCTCGTAGGTGTTCAGCGAAGCGCTAACCACGTTGGCTACAGAACCCTGCATCTTGTCACAGAGCTGGTGTGCGGTAGCGAAGTCGCCAGCCTTAACAGCAGCCTTAATCTGGGCTGTGAACTTAGCCAGAGACATCTTACCGAAAGCTGAACGGAGGGCGAAGAAACGCTCTACGCCGAGTGCGATAACGGTAAACAACAGAGTAAAGATCACAGGAACGACGATACCACCTTTATAAATAGTACCGAGCAGGTTAGCGGGCTCACCGCTGTTGTCACCGCCATGGAAGTTGGCTCCGTTACCGAGGAAGCCCTCGTAGAAACCTACTGCCAGAATGAAGCAGACAACGATAATCCAAATTGCATCTCTAACTCCCTGAAAGCCCTTCTTCTTAGGGGCTGTTTTTTGTGTAGTTGCCATAATGTTACAATTAATTTTGGTTATTAATAAAATGTTATAAGTTATTTTCTTTCAAGAATGGGTCTATTGTCATTCGATTGCACCTGTGTATAGCAGGCTTCCTATCGGTAAGCAAAGATAGCAAATTAATGACTATCCGCCCCCTAATTAAGAAGTTTTAACAAGGTGTTCGCCACAAAAAGCGCTTCTATAGGCTATTTGAGTTTGCCCAAAGCCTCTTTTATGCGCTTCATAGCCTCCTTGATATTGTCGTCGCTGGTGGCATAACTCATCCGGAAGCACTCGGGGTCGCCAAAGGCGTCGCCACCGACTGTAGCCACATGGGCCTCGTCAAGCAGGTACATGGCCAGGTCGGTCGAGTTGTTCACGGTATAGTTGCCATAGCTCTTGCCATAGAAGCTGCTGCACTTGGGAAACAGGTAGAAAGCGCCCTGCGGGCAGTTGACCTCCAGTCCGGGAATATCCTTAGCTAATGAAACGATAAGGTTGCGCCGACGCTCAAAGGCGAGGCGCATCTCCTCCACACAGTCTTGGTCCGAGTCATAGGCTGCCTCGGCGGCTTTCTGGCTTACCGAGCAGGGGCCGCTGGTGTACTGTCCCTGCAGTTTGTTGCAGCCCTTGACAATCCATTCGGGAGCCGCGATATAACCTATACGCCAGCCTGTCATGGCATAAGCCTTGGACACGCCATTAACGATGATGGCCCGCTCCTGCATACCGGCAAACTGCGCTATGCTCTCGTGCCGTCCTGTATAATTAATGTGTTCGTATATCTCATCGGCCAGCACATATACACCCTCATGGCTCAGTATGACATCGGCCAGGGCCTTCAGCTCTTCCTTAGAGTACACACTGCCAGTAGGGTTGCTTGGCGAGCAGAGTATCAGCAGGCGCGTACGGGGCGTTATGGCCGCCTCCAGCTGTTCGGGCTTCATCTTGAAGTCCTGGGCGAAGCCCGTGTTCACGATGACGGGCGTGCCGCCAGCCAACTTCACCATCTGTGGATAGCTCACCCAGTACGGAGCTGGTATAATCACCTCGTCGCCTGGGTTCACCATCGCCATCACCGTATTGCATACGCCCTGCTTGGCACCATTAGATACCGAAATCTGCGCAGGAGTGTATTCCAGCCCGTTCTCACGCTTCAGCTTACGTACCACAGCCTCGCGCAGTGAAGCATAGCCAGCCACTGGCGAATAGCGCGAGTAGTTCTCATCAATGGCCTTCTTGGCAGCCTCCTTAATGTGGTCTGGGGTATTAAAGTCGGGCTCACCCACACTGAGGTTGATAACATCCACCCCCTGGGCCTTCATCTCACTACTCTTCTGCGACATGGCCAAGGTAGCCGATGGCGCCAGCCTGTTAATACGATCTGACAGTTTCATCATTATCTACTATTATTTCTTTGCAAATGTAAGCAATTAAATCGTTACTCCGAAACAAAAAGTTCACATTTTGCCCTCGGAGCTATTTTTATAACACTATTTATCTATTTGAGATGTAAAGTATGTCCCATACGGTCGCGCTTGGTCTTCAGATAGCGCTCATTGTACTTGTTAGGCGTAATCTCTATGGGTACATTCTCCACAATCTCCAGACCATAAGCCTCCAAGCCCACACGCTTGACGGGATTGTTGGTGAGCAGCCTCATCTTGTGTACATTCAAATGGCGGAGCATCTGGGCTCCGCAGCCATAGTCGCGCTCATCGGGCTTAAATCCCAAGTGTACATTGGCATCTACCGTATCGTAGCCCTCCTCCTGAAGTTTGTAGGCAGCTATCTTGTTCATCAGACCGATGCCCCGGCCCTCCTGCTGCATATAGATGACCACGCCCTTGCCCTCGCGGTCTATCATCTGCATAGCCTTGTGCAACTGCTCGCCACAGTCGCACCGCTTACTACCCAATATGTCGCCCGTGGCGCACGATGAGTGTACACGCACCAGCACCGGTTCATCGGGTGCCCACTGGCCTTTTACCAGCGCCATGTGTTCCAGGCCGTTGCTCTGCTGACGGAAAGGTATCAGCTTAAAGTGACCGTACTCGGTGGGCATGTCTACCTCGTCGCCCACCTCAATGATAGACTCGCGCTGGAGCCTAAAGGCTATCAAGTCCTTGATGGTTACAATCTTCAGGTCCCACTCGGCTGCCATTTTCTGTAACTGGGGCATACGGGCCATGCTTCCGTCCTCGTTCATTATCTCCATCAGCGCGCCGGCAGGGTACAGCCCAGCCAACTTGCACAGGTCTACGGCCGCCTCGGTATGCCCGCTACGCCTCAGCACACCGTTGTCCTGCGCATAGAGCGGATTGATATGTCCCGGACGGCCAAAGGTCTGCGGGGTCGATGACGGGTCGGCCAGGGCCTTGATGGTGGCCGCCCTATCGCGGGCCGACACGCCCGTAGAGCAGCCCTCCAGCTTGTCAATAGTTATCGTGAAAGGCGTGCCGAGCATCGAGGTATTGTCCGACACCTGGTGGGGCAGGTCCAGCTCCTCGCACCGACTCAGGGTGATGGGTGCGCAGAGCACACCGCGGGCGTGCTTGAGCATGAAGTTCACCTTTTCGGGCGTTATCTTCTCTGCGGCGATTATCAGGTCGCCCTCGTTCTCGCGGTCCTCATCATCCACCACGATAACGAACTTACCCTCGGCAAAGTCCTTTATCGCAGCTTCTATATTGCTTATCTTGAAATTCTCCATAATCTATCTGTCTTTATCTTGTGTTACACCTTATTATATATATAGCTATCCCATCGCGCCTATCCGCGACACCACATTAGCGTTAGTCTGCCGTATATCGCGCAGGTCTTTCAGCAGTCTCAACCTGAACCGCCACATACGTATGTAGAAGAACACGCCCGTAGGCACGAACACACCTGCGGCGACATTAAGCCACTTGCGCTCGAAGGGACGGGTATGAGCCTTGACGGCCAGGTACGGATAGTTGTTCAGCTCGGCGAGTATCTGACGGTCGCGCGTGTTCGCCAGGTCGTCTATCACCGCCTCTAACCGCTCGCTGATACGCTCTATGTCATGGTCGGGTGCATAGCGGAAGAATACGTTTATCACATTGGGCGCCGTGCGCAGCTTGTGCTGGCGCGAGTAGTCCAGTATATCCTTGCTGACACGTGCCAGCTCGGCCGCATCCTCCTGGTAATGAGGCTCGTCTATGATTACCTCCTTGGGATATACGTGTCGCTTGATACGCAGCCCGAGGGCCCGCATGGCCAGTTCGCGCCACAGATCCATGTTGAACACCATCGAGTCGTTGGACGCCTTATAGGCAAAGAAGACGGCCGTGGGAATCAGCACACCAGGCGCCAGCCCCATGCCAAACCAGATGGTCCACATGCCGCTTCTCGCCATCTTGTAGCCCGTGTTGTCCAGTATATAGAACACTATGTACACCAGCACCGACACGATGATGGGTATGCCCAGTCCACCCTTGCGAATAATGGTACCCAGCGGAGCGCCTATGAAGAAGAATATCAGACACGACAGGGCCAGCGAGAATTTCTTAATCGACTCCAGTTTGTGTACGCGAATAAGCCAGTCGCCGTCACTGGTTATCATCTGCTTAAACTCCAGGTCGCTCCGGGCGCTCTGAACCGTGGCCAGGGCCACATTCACCACGCTGCGCCGTGCCTCCTCGGGCAACCGGTTGTACAGCGTGTCTATATTCATCACCTGCCGACGCTCCTCGGCCGCCACCCTGCGTCTCAGGGCCGGCGTTATACTGTCCTGGCGGTAGTACGCCATACGGGCATAGTCCATATAGTCGGCTCCCACGCTGTCATAGTGCAGCGACAGCGAGTCTATACCTCTCCTCAGGTCGGCCAGGCTTTTTCCCTTGGCGTTGTTCGACAGGTTGGCAGCATCCGTCAGGTTAAAGTCGCCGTCAAAGTCCAGCACGATGCGCTTGGCTGTAAAGGTCTCACGGCGATAGGGTATCGATGCGGCATCGCCGAAGCTCTGCGTCTGCATATTCTCGAACCACTCGCCGCTCCAGAGTGTCAGCAGCAGATGCTTCTTCTCTGCGGTCGACTGCAGCATACCCGAGTCGGCCAGGATGATGGCTTGGTCTTCATAGCTACCCGTCATACGGTATATCATGATACCATATAGCCGCCCCGTCTTCATGTCCTTCTTCTGTACGTACAGGTTGCAGTTTGGTATGCCGTTATAGAATATACCCTCAGGTATCTCCAGCTCCGGGCTCTTCTGCTTGACCGATATGAGCAGCTGGGCTATCTTCTGGTTGGCCATGGGAGCTATGTTGTTCTGGAACACGAAGGAGACGATGGTGGTCAACACCGAGAACGCTATCAGCGACCGGAATGTCTGCATGAGCGATATGCCGGCGGCCTTGATGGCGGTAAGCTCACTGCTCTCGCCCAGGTTACCAAAGGTGATGAGGGCCGACAGCAACAGGGCCAGGGGCAGCGCCTGGGGTACAAACATGAGGGCCATGTACCAGAAGAACTCGCCCATCACGTCCAGGGTGAGTCCCTTGCCTATCAGCTCGTCTACAAATCGCCACAGGAACTGCATCATCAGCACAAAGAGGCTGATGAAGAACGTGCCGGCAAAGAGCAGGCTAAACTGCCGGAGGATAAATATATCTAATTTCTTTATTCGAAGCATGATGTACGCCGGTATTTGTTACGCTTGTACATATTTTGTGCAAAGTTAGCATAAAAATATCATAATCTGCGTATTTTTCAGCCTTTTTATAGCACAACGCCATCGTGACCAGCGCCCCTTGGGCTACCGACAGCCTCATCGCAACCGCTACCCCATCCGTGCCCGACAGAAAAAATGAGGACTGTGTGCAATAATTTTTCAAGAAAATTTGGCAAGCACAAAAAAAATGCCTACCTTTGCATCCGCAATCGCAATGATGGCGGGATAGCTCAGCTGGTTAGAGCGTCGGATTCATAATCCGGAGGTCGTGGGTTCGGGTCCCACCCCCGCT
>CAKPRX010000107.1 GCA_934183135.1 uncultured Prevotella sp. | reverse complement strand
TCTGTACCGTCCGGGCTATCAGCGTGGGCCCGTAGATGCCGGCCATGATGTTGAGCAGGTAGAAGAGCAGAAACAGATGCTCGTTATAGAAAAGCCGTTTCCACAGTACCAGTTCGACAAACGACTGGAAGACCAGCGAGAGCAGGTATATCTGGTAGATATAGTCGCGGAAGCTGCTGAAAAGACTGGGCCTGTGCCGGGCCATGAGTATGCCGGCCGATACGGCCATAACGATGCCCGTGAGCGAGGTAAACAAGCCACCCCCTGCGAATAGTAGTACGGCGTACAGGCAGGCGCTCAGCGCGAGGGCTATATAGTTACTGACATACTGGTAGAGCCGGTATCTGAAGAAGTAGATGCCGGCAAAGAAATAGACGAGGTACTTATTGAGATGGGCGATGTAGAACACATCGGGCAGATAGCGGCTCATGTCTATAGGATATATGGCTATGCTCAGCAAGAGAAACGCTGTCATCATATATGTATGCGCGCACAGCCATCTGAACACTGGGTACAGAGCCATCATAATGGTGAGCACAGCCAGAAACCACAGATGGGCCGAGGGGTGGCCTGGGAAACGGTAAAAACTTTCCAGGAAATAATGAATGGACATGGGGGGCGGTGTCTTGGCCATCGCGCTGAAAGCCAACTTGAACACGTAGTAAAAGGTGACGAAGAAGGCGAATGGGATGACGATGCGCTGAAACTTATCCCAGTACAGCCTGCCCACACTCCACTGCTTGTTGATGCGGCTTAGGTACAGCAGTCCGCCCGAGGTAAAGATGAAGAATGGCATCCTTATGGGAGTGAACAGGGCAGGGAGCTGCTCGCACAGCGCGTGGTTCTGTCCGGTAGCCATGTCTATGAGCTGTACATGAAACATTACCACCAGCACGATATTGAGCCCACGCAGTACGCTCAGCCATTCCAGCCGGCGATGGCTGGCCGTTGGTGTGGTGCGTCGGATGGCCATCAGTTAACTACCGCTATCTTACACACGGTGCCCTTGCCGCCATCGGCGGTGACGGTCTGTACCATATATACGCCACTGGCCACCCGGCGTCCATGGGTGTCGCAGCCGTCCCACTCGAAGGTACCGCCATTGCTACGCCCCTGGGCCACTAAGGTGCCGTTAGCGGTTACTATCTTGACATCGGCATTGTAGGTAAGTCCCACGATGGTGATGGGGCCTGTATAGTCAGGGCGCACGGGGTTGGGATAGGCATAGGTTACGTCCTTGTTCATCGCGTCGACCGGTGCGGTGGCCCCACCGTGGTAGGAGCACAGCCCCTTGGAGGTGCCTATGTACACCTCGCCCGTGCGGTCGTCGATGGCTATCGACTCTATATCGTCGGCCAGCAGGGCGCTGTTGCTGGCCGTAAAGTGGGCCAGCTGGGTCATGTTGTCCGCGCTTATCAGATACACGCCGGCACCATTGGTGCCAAACCACTTGCGCCCGGCTCCGTCGATGGCTATGGCTGAGATGTCTACGCCGGCCAGCAGATAGTCGGCGTAGTTGGTGCCGTCGTTGCGGGGCACCTTGACCTGCTGGAACACAGGCTGCGACTGGTTGAACTCGCTTGGCTCCAGCATCAGGGGGCCTGCCACGGTGCCTATCCATATATTGCCGCTCAGGTCCTCGGCCACACAGCGCACATAGTCGACATTGACGCTGGTGCCGTCCTCGTTGACAAACGAGGTGTAGCTGTTCATGGCATCGGTGCTGGGCTGATAGCAGTAGAGCGAGGGGATCTTCCAGCTGTTGTTGACCATCCAGAGCAGGCCGCGGCTGTCGAACATGAGTCCCGACAGGTTGGTGAGTCCCTTCAGGGGCGACTTGAAGAGCGATGTCCACTGACCGTCGGGCGACAGCCGGAGCAGGTTTTTCTCGTTATTGATGCTGTTGGCACACCACAGGTTGCCGCTGCTGTCAAACTTGATGCTGTGTACCACCACATACTCCTTATCGGTGCCGTAGGTAGATACTAAGGCGCTGTTGTCGTAGCTGTAGTGGCGTACAAACTGGCCACCAAGAAACTCGAAGATGCCCGTACGGCCCGAGGCGAACACGTGGCTCTCGTTGAGCGGGTCTATATCTACCGAGTTGATGTCCATAAAGTAGTCGCCCCCTATCTTGTTGCTCAGGTCGTCCTCGTACATTTGCCACTCGCCGTCCTGCATTACCTGTATGCAGCCGGGGAGCCTCAGGTCCTGTACCACGTTATAGCCGCCGCCCACCGTGTACAGGCGGCCGTTATGGAAGCGCATAAATCCGAAGTGGTTGTACTTGGGCCCGCCGGGGGTGAGTGTCTTTACCGTGGCCAGCAGCTCGGGGTCTACGCTGGGGTATCGGTATGCGAAGTCGCCTACGCGCGTCCAGTTGGCCTTGTCTATCAGGTTGGCCTGTAGCGAAGCCCTGAAGAGGCCGTGCTCGGGGGCTGCCGCATAGATATAGTTCTGCTGTATATAGCAGTAGTCGACCCTGAACCCTAAGTTATAGCTCTCGCTTATCTCGGCCGTCTGCATATTGACCTTGACCATGCCGAAACCGGTACACAGGTACACGTACCTGTCATGGCTGTACAGGCTGTACACCGTCTTGTCCTCGGTCATGGTCTTGCTGTAGTAGTCGGGTAGGTTTACGATGTCGTCCGAGCCACGGCCCGTCATAAGGTCCATGTTCTGGTTGTCGTACACGATGAGCAGGCGGGCGGCCCGCTGGTTCCAGGCTATGTGGGCTATGCCACAGTCGCTCAGTCCGCAGGTCTTGTCGTAGGTACGTAGCTCCTGGTCGTGGGTATTGTAGGTGTACAGGTTGCCCGAGGCCAGCACGTAGAGCATATTGGTGCCCTGCTCTACCTCGGTGACATCGTGGTAAGCCATATAGGCTTTCCACCGGCTGCCGTCTGCGGCCCGCAGCGTGGTGGGAGCCGTCATGAGCAGCGTAATGACCGTCATTAGCAGCGTAGAGATAAACTTGGTGTTCACAGTGGGACTAATAATATAGGTGGGGTATGGATATTCGTATAACAATATAGGCTGATGTGATGGCTAAAGATGGCCTTAAAGTCAGCGCAGATAGTCGGCCAGCTGCTGTACGGCCCGTGCGCGGTGCGAGATGCGGTTCTTGACCTCGTCGCCCAGCACGGCAAAACTGTCGTCGTAGCCATCGGGGATGAAGAGGGGGTCGTAGCCGAAACCGCCATGGCCGTGGCGCTCGGTGTCTATGCGACCGTCGACGCGCCCCTCGAAGAGATGGGTCTGGCCGTCCATGATGAGGGCTATGACGGTGCGGAAGTGGGCCTGGCGATCGTCGTGGCCGTCCAGTTCGCGCAGCAGGCGCTGCATATTGGCCTCGCTGTCGTGGTCGGTGCCCTCGGCATAGCGGGCCGAGTGTACGCCCGGAGCGCCGCCTAAGGCATCGACCTCAAGGCCGGTATCGTCGGCAAAACAGTCCAGACCATAGTGGTCGTGTATATACAGGGCCTTCTGCAGGGCATTGGCCTCCAGGGTAGAGCCCGTCTCGGGTATGTCGTCGTGACAGCCTATCTCGGCCAGCGACACCACCTCGAAGCGGCTGCCCAATATCTCGCGTATCTCGCGCAGCTTATTGGGGTTGTTGGTTGCGAATACTATTTTTCTCATGCTTGGGTATTTTGACTTTCATCTCGTCGAAGCCCTCGCCGTAGACGCCGATAACCGAGCTCTGCGATACAAAGGCATTGGGGTCTATCATCTTGATGAGACGGAACATGGTGACACTCTCGGTCTTCTTGGCCAGGATACACAGCACCTTGACATCCTTGCCGGTGTACCAGCCGTGGCCGTCCAGGATGGTTACTCCGTGCTCCATCTTGGTGCCTATGGCGTCGGCTATCTCCTGCCACTTTTTAGAGAAGATCATAAACTGGACCGACTCGCGCCGCGCGTTCATCACATAGTCGAGCATAAAGTTCTCGACCACCATGGTGCAGAGGCCGAAGACCACCTTGTAGACGCGCTGTAGGCCGTCGCCAAACTCGGGGATGAAGAGACAGCTGCCGATGATGAGCAGGTCGACCCCGATGAGCACCTGGCCCAGCGAGAAGTTGTGATACTTGTTGATACAGGCTGCTATGATGTCGGTGCCGCCCGTAGAGCCGTTGTGCAGGAACACGATGGCCAGCGCCGTGCCCGTGAGCATACAGCCTATGATGAGCGACATGAAGTTCTGGTCGTCGCCCAGTATCCTGATAAAGTGGCCGTCGCTGCCCATCATCATCATCTGTGCAAACTTGAGCATGAAGTAGAGCGCCACGATGGCATAGATGGTCTTGATGAGAAAGCGTAGGCCCAGTATCTTGAGGGCCACGAGTAGCAGGGCCACGTTGATAACCAGGTAGGTGTTCTCTATACGGATGCCGGTGGCATAGTAGATGACGGCCGACATACCGGTAACACCGCCGGTAACAATCTCGTAGGGCAGCAGAAACACCGTCCAGCCGAAAGTGTATAATAAAAGGCCAAGGGTTATAAAAATATAATCCTTGACCTCGTTCCATATCACTTGGTGATTGATAGTCATTTACTTGATCACTATGTTTATTATCTTCTTGGGTACCACGATGACCTTGACCACGGTCTTGCCGTCGGTGTACTTATGTGTACGCTCGTCGGCCAGGGTGGCCTCCTGTATGTCCTGTACCGAGGCATCGGCGGCAAACACTTTCTGGAAGCGGGCCTTGCCGTTGAACGACACGGTGAGTTGCATCTCGCTCTCTACCAGGTAAGCCTCGTTCCAGGCGGGCCACTGGGCGTCGCATACGCTGCCCTTCATGCAGAGACGGCTCCACAGCTCCTCGGCTATGTGGGGCGCAAAGGGAGCTATGAGTACGGCCAGGATGGTAAGCAGCTCTCGGTTGCAGCACTTCTGCTGTCCCAGTTCGTTGACACATATCATAAAGGCCGATATAGCGGTGTTATACGAGAAGTGCTCGATGTCGCCGGTAACTTTCTTGATAAGTTTGTGTACGCTCTTGAGGCTCTCCTTGGTAGGCTCGCCGTCGCTCACTCTGAACTCGCCACTGCGCGGGTCGAAGTAGAGGTTCCACAGTTTCTTGAGGAAGCGGTGACAGCCGTCGATGCCGTTGGTGTCCCAGGGCTTGCTCTGCTCGACAGGGCCGAGGAACATCTCGTAGAGGCGCAGCGTGTCGGCACCGTACTGGTCTACTATCATGTCGGGGTTGACCACGTTGAACATGGACTTGGACATCTTCTCTATGGCCCAGCCACACACGTACTTGCCATCCTCGAGTACAAACTCGGCATTGGCAAACTCGGGTCGCCAGGCGCGGAAGGCGTCGAGGTCGAGCACGTCGCCGTGTACAATGTTTACATCGACATGGATAGCGGTGGTGTCGTACTGGTCTTTGAGACCGAGCGACACAAAGCGCGGCGCGGCGCTGTGGTCGTCGTTGTTGATGCGGTACACAAAGTTGGAGCGGCCCTGTATCATACCCTGGTTGATGAGTTTCTGGAACGGCTCTTCCTTGCAGCTGTAGCCATAGTCGTGCAGGAACTTGTTCCAGAAGCGCGAGTAGATAAGGTGGCCCGTGGCATGCTCGGTGCCGCCCACGTACAGGTCTACGTTCTGCCAGTACTCGTCGGCCTCGCGGCCCACCAGTGCCTGGTCGTTGTGGGGATCCATGTAGCGCAGGTAGTAGGCGCTCGAGCCGGCAAAGCCGGGCATGGTATATAGCTCGATGGGGAATATGGTCTTATTGTCTATCAGCGACTTGTCGACCACCTGGTGGCTGGCGGTGTCCCAGGCCCACTTCTTGGCGCGGCCCAGTGGCGGCTCGCCGGTCTCGGTGGGCTCGTACTTGTCTATCTCGGGCAGCTCGATGGGCAGATACTGCTCGGGTATCATGTAGGGCATGTCG
>CAKPRX010000106.1 GCA_934183135.1 uncultured Prevotella sp. | reverse complement strand
CCAAATTTTATTAGTTATATTACGTTAATTAACTCTCTCATTTTCAAACGATTACGTTAGAATTAACAGAGTATTGTACTTTGCTTGTTGGTTTTATACACTTGCTGTATATCTGGTTTCCGTCAACAAAGGTTATATTCCGTGCATTGATATTCTCAATATGAATATTGCTCTCGTTAATTGTAATCTTGCAATGACGGCGACTTACAGATATCGGCACAGAGCCAACTTGCCCTATATTGAATTCGTGTCCACAAACAATGCAATGCAAGCGGCGGGCACATTCTTCTCTTCCTATTATTATTTCCATGATATGGTTATTTTACGTTCAAGTGTGTCTTGTTCTTAACACGTTTCAAAAGGATGTCTCTCAGTTGTTTAAGGGCCTCCTTAGAGATGCCCAGTTGGAAAGTGAAGTGGACTCCATCGGTTATGACAAGGCTTTGGAGTAATGGCTGTACCTTGTAAATAAAGTTAAGATTAATTATAAAACGCTTGCCGACGCGTGCAAAAATAGAGGCACGTTCACACAGGCTTTCAGATATAAATTGTTGCATATGACAGAGGTTCATGCAGACCGATACTTTTTGCTTGTTAACAAGTACGATATTGGTATAGTTTCCATTTCCCTCCATGTAGACAATCTTGGAGCAGTCAAGGCGAATCAGTTCATCGCGGGTGTTAATATACAGATGTTCTGTTTTCATAATAGTTATTAATACATTGTCTTCTCACGAACAATGCAGGTTAGTGATATTCTTTATGGCATAAAAAAAGCGTGGGAACTGCTCGCTGCCCGTTCCACACTCTGAGGCTCTCGCATTGCCTAATCCAGTTGAACAGACAACGTTAGAGCCCACGCCGATATGAATAGTCGCCCCAATGCCATGTATGGCCTACAGCCTATTATATAAAATAGGTGTATAGCCTCCATGGGGTAGCGACATAGTCACACCCAATGGACATCTACCGTTGGCTATGCTCAAGACTGGATTTTGAAATTTGCGAGATTTCAGAGTGTCAAGAACAGAGCGTCAAGTAAACGCCTTTATATATGTCGTGCCTCTTCCCGCCACTCCACCCCTTGCAGGCAAGGTTCGGCGTGGGCGTGAGGCTAAGAGCGCACTGGCTGCGGGCCGCCACCATTATGGGCATAAGCGCTGAGCCAGCTACAGGTGCCAAAGTTACAAAAAAATATTAAATGCAAAAAGAAAAAGCAGAAAATGTTTGACGGCCCCTGCTTTTTGTGTTATGTCGGATTATCCCACTTCTGCCAGTACTGATACTGGCTTTGGGGCTGGGGATAGCCAGCAGGCTGGCTGCATATTTATACACTATTCTGTCGCTCTTGGGGATAAAATGGGGTGCAGTGGCAAAAATATTGGGGGATGTGACCGCTAATAATGTGATAATTACTACCTTTGCACCGCGGATAGACGGTGTACAGGCCATTGTCAGGGGCCATGGCACGGCTATCCATGCACATTAATATATAAAGGATAAACGTATGCCGATTAACACGATAACTGCCGCCGAGGGGGCGGCGATGATACAGGATGGTGATAACATAGCCCTGTCGGGCTTTACCCCCAACGGGTGCCCTAAGGCGGTGTTCCGCGAACTCTCACAGCGCGCCGTGCGCGAGCACGAGGCCGGGCGGCCTTTTGCCGTAGGCATCTTCACCGGTGCCTCTACCTGCCAGAGTATCGAGGGCGATATGGCCAAGGCTCAGGCCATCAAGTTCAGAGCCCCTTTCTCGACCAATGCCGACTTTCGCCAGCACACCAACCTGGGCGAGATAGACTATGAGGACACCCACCTGGGCCACATGGCCGAGCGCCTGCGCCGGGGGTTCTATGGCACCATGCAGTGGGCCATCCTCGAGGTGTCGGCCTACGAGATGGTCAACGGGCGCTGCCGTATCTACCTCACCTCGGCCGGAGGCATAGCCACCACCGTGTCGCGGCTGGCCCAGCGGATAATACTGGAGCACAACACCTATCACAACCCCAATGTACGCTATCTGCACGATACCTACGAGCCCACCGAGTGTGGCTACGGGCGTGGCCCCATACCCGTGCTCACCCCCTACGGGCGCGTGGGCAACAACTATATAGACATAGACCCCGGTAAGATAGTGGGTGTGGTAGAGTGCTGCATACCCGAGGAGGCCCGGTCGTTCAAGGCGGTAGACGAATATACCTCTAAGATGGGTCAGTATGTGGCCGAGTTCCTGGCCCACGACCTGCATCAGGGGCGCATACCGCCCCACTTCCTGCCCATACAGAGTGGTGTGGGTGCCACGGGCAACGCCGTGATGGCTGCCCTGGGGTCCAACCCGCACATACCGCAGTTCAATGTCTACTCAGAGGTGGTACAGGACGCGGCCATACGTCTTATGCTCGACGGCAAGATAGGCTTTGCCTCGGCCACGGCGATGACCGTTACTAACGAGTGCCTGCAGGAGATATATGCCGACATGGACTTCTTCTCGCAGCATCTTACCATCCGTCAGAGCGAGATAGCCAACAGTCCAGAGGTGATACGCCGACTGGGCGTTATAGCCCTCAACACGGCCTTGGAGTGCGACATCTACGGCAACGAGAACTCGAGCCACGTCTGCGGCTCACGGCTTATGAACGGTATCGGGGGCAGCTGCGACTACGAGCGCAACGGCTACATCAGTATCTTCACCACCCCGTCGGTGGCCAAGGGCGGCACCATCAGTTCCATCGTGCCCATGTGTACCCATGTAGACTCTACCGAGCACGATGTAGATGTGATAGTGACCGAGCAGGGCGTGGCCGACCTGCGTGGCAAGGGCCCGCGCCGCCGTGCCGAGGAGATTATCAATAACTGTGCCCACCCCGACTACAAGCCTCTGCTGCGCGAGTATCTGCGCATAGCCGACAAGGGCCACGAGCCCCAGTCGCTCACTGCCTGCTTTGCCATGCACGACACCCTGCGCAAGAAGGGCGATATGCGTCTTACTGATTTTGGTGAATATCTGAAATAAAATCAAAAAAGGAAGTGGAGCCTGCCACGCCCCTTACCTGGGCAGCATCAGCTGGCGGGCAAACTCCCATACTACGATGCCGGCGGTGGTGCTCACGTTGAGCGAGTGCTTGGTGCCCAGCTGCGGTATCTCTAAGCACCCGTCGCTCCTGTCTACCACCTGCTGCTGTACACCCTTCACCTCGTTGCCCAGGATGACGGCGTAGCCCCTGTGGGCCGACGGGTCTAAGCACAGGCGCTGCAACTTGGTAGAGTGTTCTACCTGCTCGACCGAGTAGACATAGTAGCCCTCGCGGTGCAGGTGGTCTACGGCCTCGGTGGCATCGCTGAAGTAGCGCCAGTCCACGCTGTCCTCGCCGCCCAGTGCCGTCTTGTGTATCTCGGCATGGGGCGGACAGGCTGTGATGCCACACAGATAGACGGCCTGGACACGGAAGGCGTCGCAGCTGCGGAATACGGCCCCGACATTATAGAGCGACCGCACATTGTCCAATACCACTACCAGGGGCATCTTGTCGGCCTGCTTGAATTCCTCGACCGTGAGCCGGTCCATCTCTATGGTGCGTAGTTTTCTCATACTTGTCTTATTTTACTTCTATCGTCATGTTGGTGTTGTCTACCGTTATCTGGTGCCACATCCGTACAAAGTCCATGCCCAGCCGTCCGTAGTTCTCAGTAAGTCCGTTGCCGGTAGAGAGCGCCACCACGCTCACATTGCGCAGCATGAAGGGCTGTGAGCCCACCTGCATGGTTACCTGCGGCAGGCGGAAGACGCTGTTGTAGACGATGCCGCCAAAGCCAGAGGCTCCCTCGATGGTCCATTTGCCATGGCGGGCTATGTCGGCGGCAAAGTCCTTGTAGTAGGCCTTGCCCAGGGTGGTCTTGTCGGCTCCCGTGTCCAGGGCTATGGGCATGCGGTGCCCGTCCTGCGCTACCTCGACATAGAGCGCTCCGCTCAGATAAGCATTGCTGCGTACGGGCCGGCGTGCGCTGTGGCGGTATAGGTGTATGGTGCGGTCGTTGAGGTCTATGGTATAGCGTCCATACTGCCTCAGCAGAGGCTGGCCCAGTATGAGCGATATGCGGCTGACCGTGTGGCGTATGCGCTCGTTGCCTGCCCCGATGTCGAGCACGGCAAAGGGCACGTTACGCAGATGCACGTCGCCCAGGGTGATGTCGTCGGCTATGGCCATCTGTCCACCCCCGAGGCGTATGCCCTGTGCCTGGATGCTGTCGTCTAACAGGCGCAGCCCGTAGCGGCGTGCCAGCTCGGGGGCGATGACATTGTAGCTGGCCCCCGTGTCGAAGATGAAGTCGGCCCGCTGCCCGTTGACCATGCCACGCAGCGTGATGAGTCCCTGGGTCGAGTCAGATATCTGGGTGTAGGCCATGGGCACCGTGTGGTCCAGCGTGTCGGTACTGTACATGTCGTATGCCTGCAGGGCCGTGTACAGCCGCTCCTTAGCCCTTATGGGGGCCACTTTGTCGGCCGGCACCTTGCCGTCTATCTGGGTGGCAAAGCGCCGGGCCGCCGATGCCGCCGAGGCATTGTCGCCCAGCCGGCCATAGTTGTCTATCAGCAGGAACATCATGTTGTACACGTTGGCAAATCCCATCTGCTCCTGGTGCTGGCGTATCAGCGCCAGGATGCGGTCGTTGGCCTCGGCGGGCCGGTTCAGCATCTGTGCCGTCATGGCCTGGGCGAAGAGACGTATAAATGGCGACATCTGCGCGCTGTCGGTGGCGCAGATGTCTTGCAGGGCGAACCACTGGCGCTGGTTGATACACTCCCCTGCCCGCTTGTCGGCTGTCTGCGCCCACCCGAGGGTGCAGCAGAACCATAGCAGTACGATGCCTAATGTACGCATCAGCCCCCCCCCTTGGTCTTATAAGCCAGGGCGTAAGCCTTGATCTGCTTAATCATGGCCAGCAGCCCGTTGCTGCGGGTGGGCGACAGGTGGTCGCGCAGCCCTATGCGGTCTATGAAGTAGAGGTCAGTGTCCAGGATTTCGGCCGGCGTATGGCCGCTCAGCACCTGGATGAGCAGGGCTATGATACCCTTGACGATAAGCGCGTCGCTGTCGGCCTGGAAGTAGAGGCGTCCGTCGCGGTAGTCACACTGTACCCATACCCGGCTCTGGCAGCCGTCTATGAGGTTCTGGTTGGTCTTATACTTTTCGTCCAGGGCCTCCAGCTCATTGCCCATGTCTATGAGCAGCTGGTAGCGGTCCATCCAGTCGTCCATATCGGCAAACTCGTCGATGATGGCATCTTGTTGTTCGTTGATAGTCATTATTGCTGTATATTATTTTTTTATTATGTTGTCTATATTGATGGTGTCAAAATCTTTAGTTATTGCATTGGGAAGTAATATCTCGGCCAGTTTCTGTCCCTTAGGCTTGCGTCCATAAGAGAATTTGAAGCGATTATGAGTGATACACATGGCATAAAAGAGTTTTTCCTTAATGGTCATTTTGCGTCTGGGTGTCAGTACGGCCACATTCGAATTGGGTACAAAGTCGCTGACCGATACATAGGCATAGGTATGGCTGCCCTGTCCATCGGTCGATACGTAGAGAGTGCCTTTAGGATAAACTCCGCTGTTGCCTACCCTATGGCGGTTTACGTAGGCATCTATGCTCGTACTCTGTCGGTAAGAGGGGCGTATGTAGGGTATCCAGTTATCATTCTTAGGATAATCTGCCCGTTCTACATAGTCAGAGGCTATACCGTTATGTAGCTCGAAGAGCGCTGACAGGGGTACCAGCCGTGGCTTGGTATCTATAGTCTCTGACGGCGCAGACAGCTCTGACAGGTTAATGCTGTGGAGCATACTTGCCTTGATGTGCTGAGCTGATATGTTGCCTACGAGTAGCTCGGCATCTTCCCTGCATGGAACTAACAGCGAGGGCAGCGAGGCATTGGCCTGACGCCCATACGAGTACTTAAACTTATTCATGCGCAAGCAGCAGCAATAGAATAGTTTTAGCTCGTCGGTCATATCTGTAA
>CAKPRX010000105.1 GCA_934183135.1 uncultured Prevotella sp. | reverse complement strand
AGAACAACCAGTCTATACACATCGTCAAGCAGCTGCCCAAGGATATCAAGGCGCAGTTTATGGCCTGCGTAGATGTAGACAAGCGCGAGGCCAGCGCGGCCAACCATACCGCCACCCACCTGCTGGACTATGCGCTCAAGCAGGTACTGGGCGACCATGTAGAGCAGAAGGGCTCGTATGTGAGCGCCGACACCCTGCGCTTCGACTTCTCGCACTTCCAGAAAGTTACCGACGAGCAGCTGCGCCAGGTAGAGCGCCTGGTCAACGACATGATACGCCAGGACCTGCCCCTCGACGAGCATCGCGACACGCCGTTAGAGGAGGCCAAGAAGCTGGGGGCCATCGCCCTGTTCGGCGAGAAGTACGGCGACAAGGTGCGCGTGGTGCGCTTCGGCCCGTCGTGCGAGTTCTGCGGCGGTATTCACGCCAAGAGCACCGGCCGCATCGGCATGTTCAAGATAGTAGGCGAGAGTTCGGTGGCTGCCGGCATCCGCCGTATCGAGGCCCTTACCGGCAAGACCTGCGAAGAGGCTGTCTACGCCCTGGAGGACACCATGCGCCAGATCAAGAGCCTGTTCAACAACGCCAAAGACCTGCAGGGGGTCATAGCCAAGTACATCGAGGAGCACGATACGATGAAGAAAGACATCGAGAGCTTCCGCGCGCAGGCTGTAGACCGCATGGCCAAGACGCTGGTAGAAAAGGCGTTTGATGTAAACGGTACCCGCGTGGTCAAGGCCATCGTGCCCTTTGAGCCGGCATCGGCCAAGGACCTGGTATTCAAGATACGCGAGGCGCTGCCCGCCAACCTGCTCTGCGTCATAGGTTCTACGGCTCACGACAAGCCCCTGCTCTCAGTCATGCTGAGCGACG
This sequence comes from uncultured Prevotella sp., assembly GCA_934183135.1. Taxonomy (GTDB): domain Bacteria; phylum Bacteroidota; class Bacteroidia; order Bacteroidales; family Bacteroidaceae; genus Prevotella. The sequence goes on along the minus strand of CAKPRX010000105.1, from coordinate 5,535 downwards.
ACATGGTGAGCGACCATGGCCTCAACGCGGGCAAGATGATACGCGAGGCGGCCAAGCTCATCCAGGGCGGCGGCGGCGGTCAGCCCCACTACGCCCAGGCTGGCGGCAAGAATCTTGACGGCCTCAGCGCCGCTGTCGACAAGGTGGTCGAGCTGGCCAACCTCTAAGCACGACACACGCTTAGAACACTATATCAAAAGTGGCAGCCCCTATGGCTGCCACTTTTTTTGTCACCCACAGGGGGGGGGCATCATACCGGGAACCACCGGAAGCCCCCACGGTGAGAAGGCAGCCACAGCAAGAAACCTGCGGACAGCACTCGTTTTTTACGCCAAAAGCCTTGGACAGACGGGATTAATACACTACATTTGCAGCGACAGACTTCAACTTAACTCCCTACCATGCGAATAAGACTATCAGCACTCATCGCGGCCCTCGCGGCCATGACCGCCACGGCCCAGACCCATCTGCCACCCGTATTTGCCCCTGCCGACACGGCACGTATGCGCACCGACCCCATAACCCGGGTGTACCTGGTGCCCCAGCGTATCGTGGCAGCCCACCGGGCCACCCAGAGCGAAGCCCTGCTGCGCCTCACCGACGGGCAGACCGAACTGGGACGTACAGGGATGTGCGAGATGAGCACGGCGCCGGCCGACACGGCCTCGCTGCTGCTCGACTACGGGCGCGAGCTACACGGCGGACTGCGGCTGGTCATGGGCAGCAGCACCCGGCCCGAGCCCTCGCTGGTGCGCATACGCTTTGGCGAGTCGGTACAGGAGTGTATGAGCACCACGAGCAACTCTAAGCCACGGGTGGGCTACTCTACCGACGACCATGCCAAGCGCGACATCGTCATGGAGATACCGCGCGACGGGCAGATAGAGATAGGCAACACGGGGTTCCGCTTTGTGCGCATAGACCTGCTGCGCCCCGACGTCACGATACGCATCAGGGAGGCCGCGGCCATCTTCCGCTTCCGCGACATACCCTACAGGGGCAGCTTCAGGTGCAGCGACACGCGGCTGGACTCCATCTGGATGACCGGAGCCTACACCGTACACCTGAACATGCAGGAATTTCTGTGGGACGGCATCAAGCGCGACCGGCTGGTATGGATTGGCGACATGCACCCCGAGGTGGCTACCATCAGTGCCGTCTTCGGCTACAACGAGGTGGTTCCGCGCTCCATAGACTTTGCCTGCCGCGAGTTTCCGCTGCCCAAGTGGCTCAACGACATGCCTGCCTACTCCATGTGGTACCTCATTATACAGTACGAGTGGTGGATGAGCCATGCCGACCGCGACTTCCTGGAACGCCACCGCGGCTACATCACCGGTCTGATAGACCAGCTGGACAGAGCCGTTGACAGCGAGGGCGAGTTTCACGGCAACTGCTTTCTGGACTGGCCCTCCCAGGCCGACAAGCGCGGGGCGCGGACGGGCGTAAAGGCGCTGCTCATCTGGAGTATGGCCGATGCCGCCGAGCTGTGCCGGGTACTGGGCGACACCGCGCACGCCGCCACCTGCCGGGCCATAGCCGCCCGACTGTCGGCCCACATCGCCCCACCCTACTCGCTGCGACAGGCGGCCGCGCTCATGGCCATCAGCGGCACCCTGTCGCCCCAGGCCATGTACAGCCGCTACATCGACGGCATCAGGGGGTTCTCTACCTTCTACGGCTACTACCTGTTAGAGGCCGAGGCCCGTGCCGGGCGCTACCGCGAGGCCCTCGACGCCATACGCCAGTACTGGGGCGGCATGCTGGACCTGGGGGCCACCACCTTCTGGGAAGACTACGACCCCACCTGGGGCCAGGGCACCAACCGCATAGACCAGATGGGCGACCCTGAGAAGAAGAACGCTCACGGCGACTTCGGGGCCTACTGCTACCCGGGGTTCCGCGGCAGCCTGTGCCATGGCTGGGCCTCGGGGCCCACTGCCTGGCTGTCGCGCCATGTGCTGGGCGTCCAGATAGAGGAGCCAGGCTGCCGCCGCATCAGCATAGAGCCCCACCTGGGCGACCTCAGTTGGGCCGAGGGCTCGTACCCCACTCCCTACGGCAACGTACAGATACGCCATGAGCGGCGGGCCGACGGCTCGCTGCGCACACGCATAACGCGGCCACGGCAGGTACAGGTAGACTGTACCGTGGCTGACTGTAAGATTAAGGTAAGCAGATAAGGGGCCGGCCACCGGCCCATGGTTCGCGGCTATCTGCCCGGCTCTACCTGGCTCTTGGGCCAGTTGACGAGATACAGGCGCTCGGTGGCGCGGGTAAAGGCCGTGTAGAGCCAGTGTATATAATCGGGCGTAAGCATGTCGTCGGTCATGTAGCCCTGGTCTACATACACGTGGGACCACTGGCCGCCCTGCGCCTTGTGACAGGTAACGGCATAGGCAAACTTGACCTGGAGCGCGTTGTAATAAGTATCGGCACGCAGGGCCTTCATACGGTCGGCCTTGCGCGGCAGGTCGGCATAGTCGGCCATCACGCCCTCGTAGAGCTGGTCGGCCTGCTCGCGGGTGAGTGCCGGGGTCTCGGTAAGCAGGCTGTCGAGCACCAGGGTGGCCTGGAACTCGTAGTCGTCATAGTCAGGGAAACTGAGCCACACGTCGGCAAAGCGCAGCCCGTAGAACTCGCGCTGGCGGCGCACCTTGACAACCCGGCAGCGGTCGCCATTGGCGATAAAGGCGAAAGGGGGCGCGTCGGCCGGGCCCTTGGGGGTGGGCGGCAGATAGTGGTTCTTGACCACCATGAGCATGTCGCCCGTGGCCAGGTCGTCCTCGCGGTCCAGTATCATGCTGCGTATGCCCAGGTTGTACACCTTGGCCCGCTTGTTGGACCGCGTTATCACCATCGCGTCGTCTATGCCCACGGCATGGTAGCTGGCGGCCAGCGCGTCGACCAGCTCGTTGCCCGGCACCACGCATATATCGGCAAAGCCGGCCAACCGTATGCGGGGCAGCTGGGTGGCGGCATCGTGGGTTATCATGGCCCTTATCACGGTGGCGTTATAGAGTATGCCGCTCAGGGCTGCCTGGCGCACCACCTCGGCCAGGTCGGCACGGTACACCCTCAGGGCATAGCCCTCTAACACCCCGGCACTCAGGGCCGGCGACTCCTCCTCGCCCACGGGCGGCAGCTGGGCGCTGTCGCCTATCACCATCAGCCGGCAGTTGCGCCCGCCGTACACATAGGTTATCAGGTCGTCTAACAGACATCCCGTACCGAAAGTGCTGTCGCCTCCGGTGCCGTTGGCTATCATCGAGGCTTCGTCTACCACGAAGAGCGTATCCGTATGCAGGTTGTCGTTCAGATTGAACACCCCTCCCCCACTCACCACTGCCCGCTCGCGGTATATCTTGCGGTGAATGGTATAAGCCGCCATGCCACTGTAGAGCGACAGCACCTTGGCGGCGCGTCCCGTAGGGGCCAACAGCACCATGCGCTGGCCCAGCCGGGCCAGGGTGCGTACCAGCGCCGCCGTGAGCGACGTCTTGCCGGTTCCGGCCGAGCCACGCAGTATCATCGCCACCCGTGTTTCGCGGTCGGCGAGGAAGTGGCCAAACTCGTGCAAGGCCCTGTGCTGGTCTGCCGTAGGCTCAAAGCCCAACTGCTGTTGTACCTGGCGTACAAATTCGTCAATGCTCATACTCTCGGGGTCTGTGACAACAGCGCAAAAGTAAGCATATTTTTTCTTAATCGCCCCTATATGCCCCATAAAGTTGTCTTCCTCCTCTACGTTTTATCGCTCCCCCGCAGCCGCAGGCACCCTTTCGCGCGCGCACGTGTATATATAAATAAGGTGTAGCAGACGGAGAACACCCTGGCGCCCATCGCCCCATGACAGATGGCAGAAGACAAGAAGGCTAAGAAGCCAAAAACGATGCCGGCAATAGCCGCTGGCGAGCCATTGGCCATCACCGGAAACAGGAAGACCGACCTTTAACTTTCTAATGACGGCTCCCAGCTCGCTAATGACGGCTCCGGGAAACGTAAAGGTCGGTCTTTACGATTCCAGGCATTGGACTTATGGCAACAGGGGGCCACTTACACCCACTGTGCCTTGCCCGCTGCCCGGCATTTGGAGGCCATGCCACCGCCATTTACGGCAGTTTACCCTTACAGGAAGATTTAGGGAGAAACTCCTTAGCATGCCCCATTCATTGCACAATCATCGCCATTTGTGCACAGATAGCCACGGTCTGTGCAAATTTAATTACAATAATTTGGTCAACCTGTAAAATATTTGTAATTTTGCGACCGCAATTTATATCGAAATCAATATAATTTTAAATAATTCTTATGAGTTTGAAAATCGTTGTACTTGCAAAGCAGGTACCAGACACAAGAAATGTGGGCAAAGACGCAATGACCGCCGAAGGCACCGTAAACCGTGCCGCGCTGCCCGCTATCTTCAACCCCGAAGACTTGAACGCTCTTGAGCAGGCCCTCCGCCTGAAAGAGCAGAACCCCGGCAGCACAGTAGGCGTGCTCACCATGGGCCCTCCCCGTGCTGGCGAGATAATCCGCCAGGGACTTTACCGTGGCGCTGATACCGGATGGCTGCTTACCGACCGCCTCTTTGCAGGCGCCGACACGCTGGCCACATCGTATGCGCTGGCCACTGGCATCAAGAAAATAGGCGATGTAGACATCGTGATAGGTGGCCGACAGGCCATCGACGGCGATACAGCCCAGGTGGGCCCCCAGGTGGCTCAGAAGCTGGGTCTGAACCAGGTAACTTACGCCGAGGAGATACTCAAGGTAGAGAATGGCAAGGCCACCATACGCCGCCATATCGACGGAGGCGTGGAGACCGTAGAGGCACCGCTCCCCGTAGTGGTAACGGTTAACGGCAGCGCCGCCCCCTGCCGTCCCTGCAACGCCAAGCTGGTCATGAAGTACAAGTACGCCACCTGCCCCATGGAGCGCAAGGGAGACGAGCCCTGGGCAGCCCTCTACGAGGAGCGCCCGTACCTGACGCTGAACCAGTGGACCGTGGCCGATGTAGACGGAGACCCTCAGCAGTGTGGACTGGCCGGCTCGCCGACCAAGGTGAAGGCCGTAAAGAACATCGTGTTCCAGGCCAAGGAGAGCAAGACCCTTACGGCAAGCGATGCTGATGTAGAGGGCCTGGTAAAGGAATTGTTAGACGAAAAGATTATTGGTTAATAGATATGAACAACGTATTTGTATATTGTGAAATCGAAGGCACACAGGTTGCCGAGGTTTCTCAGGAATTGCTGACTAAGGGCCGCAAGCTGGCCAACGAGTTGGGGGTAGATCTCAACGCCATCGTGGCTGGCACCGGTATCAAGGGCAAGGTAGAAGAGCAAATATTGCCTTACGGCGTGGACAAGTTGTTCGTATTCGATGCCGACGGCCTGTTCCCCTACACATCGGCCCCGCACACCGACATACTGGTAAACCTCTTCAAGGAGGAGCAGCCGCAGATAGCACTCATGGGTGCCACCGTGATAGGCCGCGACCTGGGCCCCCGAGTATCTTCATCGCTTACATCGGGCCTCA
>CAKPRX010000104.1 GCA_934183135.1 uncultured Prevotella sp. | reverse complement strand
AGGTGCTCGCGATGGTCATTAGAAACGTAATGACCATCGCGAGCACAAAAATGACCATCGCGGCGACCCAGAAAACCATCCTCTCCAGAACTGAAAATAGCGGTAAAAAAGGCACTGAGCACCCCTGTTTTGTAAAATGTTGTTACTTTTACAGTCCCCGCGATGCTCCAAAACGGCCTCGAAAGCCCCTAAAAACGTCCTGGTTGGCTGAAAGAATCTGGAATTTACGCCTCGAAAAACGGGTGTTACGACTGTATATTTATACATTAACGCCTCGTGTTTTGTATAAATATACAGTCGCGTGTAAAGGTTTTTTTATACTATGGCTATAACAGCGGCTGAGCCTATGGCACCGCATTAAGCCAGGATGGTTACGAGACGAGGCCCTACCGTCCGCCGGTACAAAAGCGGTAAACGGCAGGCCGGCATCGCCTGAACGCCACGCCCACCACGACAGCACACGCCATAAAAAACCAGGGTGAGAGCAGATAGGAGGTGGTATAACCCACCACATTGGCGCCCAACGCTGCCACTATCAGCTTGTGCACGATGTTTATAGTAGGTTCATGGAAGAGATAGATGAAAAAGACGAAATGGCAGGAGGTGACCAACAGGCGATGGGCGCCCAGCTCGAAGTGGCGGCCAGCCATCAGGTCGTACAGGCCCCATATAGCCACAATGCCCAAAAGGGTTATCGGGATATTGAGCAAGATATCAAGGTACAAGAGCGGGCATAAAGAGCTGAACCAAAGACAGAAACAGGAACAGCACAGTGGCCGATGCGGTGGTGCGGACATCCAGGACGGACAGGCTGACACCAACCAGACTGCCGCCGAGCACAAACCAGAACAGGGGCTGGAAAGGCAGCCATGGAATGGGTACATAGGTAAGCACAAAGACGATGGACACAAACGCCCACTTCAGCCGTTTCAGACACAGGTACCACAGCGGCGAGGTGAACACTATCAGCAGCAAGTCGCGCAAGAACCACAGATGAAAGGCGCAGGGCACCCCGTTGCCGGCATCATAGAAGACGGCGCACAGGATATGGGCCAGGGGACGGTGAAACAGGGGCAAGAGAGTGCTGTTCATAAACCGCGCCGTGCCGGGAGTCAAGGCCACGCACGCCTCGAATGCCACGAAGAACACGCAGCCTATCATATAAGGTATAAGGAGGGTTCGCAGCCGCTTTCTGATTTTGGCCAGGATAGAGCGGGGGCCATCGGGCACTTCCAGGAAGAACAGGTAGCCCGATATGAGGTAAAACAAGGGAACTGCGCACCGGCCTAAAAGGCCCGAAAGGAAGTGTTGAAGATAATCCAAGGCCGTCATTCAGACTATCTCATCGGCCCGGAAACCAGCATAATGGCGGTAGCGCTGCCACTCGTACCAACGGGCAACGCGCCACCGCCAGAGGGGGTTATAGGAGCACTCGGCGCATCGGCCGTAGCCCCTGCGTTAATTGTGCACCAACGTGCCTATCTCCTCGCCGTCCATAACGCGCTTGAGATTGCCCACTACATCCATGTTGAAGACATAGATGGGCAGGTTGTTCTCCTTACACATGGTGGTGGCGGTAAGGTCCATGACACGCAGGTTACGCGTATAAATCTCATCGAAGGTGATGTCGTGGAACTTGGTGGCCGTGGAATCTTTCTCGGGGTCGGCGGTGTAGATGCCGTCTACCCGGGTACCCTTGAGCATCACGTCGGCCTCTATCTCTATACCGCGCAGCGATGAGCCGGTATCGGTGGTGAAATAGGGGCTGCCCGTGCCACCCGAGAAGATGCACACCCGTCCGGCCTCCATAGCCTCGATGGCCCGCCACTTACTGTAAAACTCGCCGATGGGTTCCATGCGGATGGCGGTGAGCACCTTGGTCTTGGTGCCGATGGCCTCTAAGGCCGAGCTGAGGGCCAGCGAGTTGATAACGGTAGCACACATGCCCATCTGGTCGCCCTTGACACGGTCGAAACCTTTCTGCGCGCCGCTCAGTCCACGGAAGATATTGCCGCCGCCGATGACGATGCCTATCTGCACACCCATGTCGTGTATCTCCTTGATTTGCCGGGCATAGTCGGCCAGGCGCTCAGGGTCGATACCATAGTTCTGTTTTCCCATCAAGCTCTCTCCGGAGAGTTTGAGAAGTATTCGCTTAAATCTTGCCATTGTCGTTATCGTTTATTTGATGATTATTGTTATTGTCGTCTAATATGAAGGACACCTCGCGAAAGCCATACTGGCGCAGGCGACCGTCGGTGTCGCGCAGTTGCAGGTGGCCGTCGGGCTGCACGCCCACGGTTCGGGCCCAGAACACGCCTCCGCCATCACGATAGGGCCAAAGCCCCGTGCGGCGGTAGAGGGCAGCATGATACTCGCGTGAGATGCCCTCGTAGTCGCCCGTTCTGACACGGTCGTAATAACGGCCAAAGGCTGCGAGCACACGGTCGAGCACCTCGCTGACCGATACCTCGTGTCCCAGTATCTGACAGAGAGAGACGGGGTTAGGTGCATCGCTGTCAAAATGATGCTGGTTGATGTTGATGCCAGTACCTATAATCATGCGTCGCAGGCGTCCGCCACTCAGCGCGGTCTCTATAAGAGTGCCGCTCAACTTGCGGTGATGCCAGTATATATCGTTGGGCCACTTGAGCAAGACATCATCAGCATAAGCAGAAAGCGCCTCGCGCAGGGCCAAGGCATCGGCCATGGCCACCACAAACTGCCTGTCGACCGGAATCGTATCGGGATGTATCAGGATAGAGAAGAGCAGGTTGGCATCGGCATGGTCTTCCCAGTGGTTGCCCCCCTGCCCACGGCCAGCCGTCTGGTGACGCGCCGTAGTCACCACCACCGGCTCCGCACCGGTATAGTCGTGCAGGAAACGGTTGGTAGAGTCTATCTCGTCAAGGCATATTATCTTCGGCTGTTCCATGCGCTCAGCAAGAGAGGGTTAAAGGCATCCTCGACATGATGTACCGTACAGTGCCCTTCATCGACACCCACCACGGTGATGATGTCAAAACGTACATCGGCCTCTACGGCATACTGCTTGACGTAAGCGTTAGCCGCTATGGCCAAGTTACGTATCTTGGCCTCGTTTACCGCTAACATCGGGTCTACCACCCCATCGCCGCTGCGGGTTTTCACCTCGACGACGACCAGTACGTCCTGTGCCGGTGTTATGGCCACAATGTCCAGGTCGCGCTTGCCATAGCGCCAGTCGGTATCGCGTATCACATAGCCCTGGCTCTCCATGTGGCGCACAGCCACACGCTCGCCCCATTTGCCCGTCTCGTTATGTGCCGCCATGACTCCTATTCTCCTATCTGCATAACTTCGTCCTCGGTGAGTTGAGTAAGGCGGGCCACTTGGGCCACACTCATGCCGCTGCCCAGCATACTGCGAACCATAGAGGCCATAACTTCTATGCGTCCCTGCTCTATTCCTTCTGCCCGGCCCTGGGCCAAACCCTGGGCCAAACCCTGCTCGCGACCCTGGGCCAAACCCTGCTCGCGACCCTGGGCCAAACCCTGCTCACGACCCTGGGCCAAACCCTGCTCGCGACCCTGGGCCAAACCCTGCTCGCGACCCTGGGCCAAACCCTGCTCGCGACCCTGGGCCAAACCCTGCTCCATACCGATACGCAAACCGTCAGCACGACCTTTCTCTATACCATCGCGCAGTGCTGTATCAATAGAGTTCTGGATGTCGCGGTAAGCCTTGAGGCTATCCTCGTACTCGTGCAGTTCCTTGGGGGTAAAACGGGCAATCTGAGCCTCGTCGAATAGTTTGTGAAAGATTTTCTCCTTGAGTGAAGCAGGACGCTTGTCCAATCGGGAAAGGTTCTTAAGAACGAAAAGCCACTTCTCGTATGGGGTAGCGAGTTCGTCCGCGGTCTTGTCAAACTTAGCCACCTCGACATACTTGTAGCGCAACTTGGCACTGAAGATGCGATGGGTCTTGATATCCATGAGCGCCACATCATGATTGATGTCGCGCTCATCGAAGGCAGGCTCGCGGAGGTCGAAATTGAGAATGGCTATGGTATAGACCGTCTTCAGCTGGAAGTCCCAGGACATGCCCTTAGGTGCCTGCTCGCGGATGGGATAAGTAGAATAGTAAAGCGAGCGATCCTTGAAGAACTGCTGGAAGGCATTCTGCATCTCAACGATAAACTTCTCGCCATGCTCGTTCTCGCAGTAGACATCAAAGATGGCCTTGCGTTCGGCATAGACATCGCCTACATGCTCGCTATTGAGAAACTTGACATCGGTGATGACCTGCTCGCCGTCGAACAGAGAGTTAAGGAAGTCGATAAGCAAGTCCTTGTTGGGCTTGGTTCCAAAGATGCGCTTGAAACCGAAATCGGTAAGCAGACTGATGTAACGTTCTTCTATCTGTGCCATAATGATATATAAGCTAAAGGCCGAGGTAATGCCTATTAGTTGCAAAAATAGTGGTTTCGGAGCAATCGGCCAAACGAATGGGGAAAAAGTTGAGGGCCGTGCCTCAAATTAAGGCACGGCCCTCAGCCACTGAGGCTACAGACGAGACTGCTGCTACTCGGCCACGAGATAGAGTATCCGGCTGGCCCATGACGCGCGGTCGGCCTTAGGCAGCGAGTGGTCGGCGGGCAGGTCTATACCATGGTTCATAAGATAAGCACCACTATACGACTGGCCCTCGCAGAAGAGGGGACGGTCGTCTATACGGTTGAGTTCATGGATGCGGTACATACGCTGGGGGTCAAGGCCCGCCATGCGGATTCGGGGAAGATGGTCGTCGATAAAGGTAGCCAACTTCCACCAGTAGAACACAGCCTTGTCACGGCTGTCGCTCACGTACATAAGCGAGGCCACATGCTGGTTGTCGTAAGGGCTCACCAGGCGATAGAGGTTGCCCAACTGCACCACGGGGCGGATGGTCTTATAGTCGGCTATGGCCTTACGGGCAAGGGCTCGCTCGCTGTCGGTCATGTCACCGGGCTGCAGCTCCATGCCCAACCGGCCGCTCATGGCCACATCGAAGCGATACTTGAGGGGTATAAGCCGATGGGTCTGATGATTGGGCGACGCGCTGACGTGCGAGGCCATGCCTATGGCTGGAAAGAAATAGCTGGTGCCCCACTGCATATAAATCCGTTGCAGCGCATCGGTGTCGTCGCTCACCCACCACTCATCAAAGTAAGGCAGTATGCCCCACCCTACGCGTCCTCCACCACTGGCGCAACTCTGCATGACCACGTCGGGATACTTGGCACGGATGCGCCCGAGTACCTTGCGCAGACCCTCATGGTAAGCTATATAGAGATGGCTCTGGTCGGAGGCCGCGAGATACTGAGAGCCATGCGAGACGATAGACATGTTGGCGTCCCACTTGATATAGGCTATCTGCGGATAGCGAGTGAGGAGCCCGTCGACTACGCCGAAGACGAAGTCCTGTACTTTAGGATTGGCGAGGTCGAGCACCAGCTGGTTGCCACCGCGTCCGCCCACGAGAGGACGGCCCTTGGCATTGACAATCCAGTCGGGGTGGCGCTCATAGAGTTCGCTGCGCTCGTTGCACATCTCAGGCTCTATCCAGATACCGAAACGGATGTCATGGCGGTTAGCATCGGCCAGCAGGCTCTCGATGCCACCGGGCAACTTGCGGCTATCGGCCACCCAGTCGCCCAAGCCAGACTCATCGGTACGCTGATACTTGCCGCCAAACCAGCCATCATCCATCACAAAGAGCTCGCCGCCAAGGGCTTTGAAGTCGGCCATCATCTGGTCCATCTTCTTTTCCTCGACATTCATATACACGCCTTCCCAACTGTTCAGCAGTACATCGCGCAACTGGTCACCATGGCAGAGGCGGTACCGGCGGCCCCACTTATGGAAGGCGCGGCTCACTCCGCCACGCCCCTCCTGACTGTAGGTAAAGGCCAGCACAGGAGTGACGAAACGCTCGCCACGGTGCAGATGATACTCTGAGTTCTCCTCGTCGATACCGGCCATAAAGTAGTGGTAGTCAGTATTATAGGTCTCGACCTGCAACTTGTAATTGCCCGTATAGCAGAGGGCTGCACCGATTACGTCGCCCTGATTCTCGCGACTCTTGCCGTCGAGTGAGAACATAACCTCGGCATGCTCAGTCTGTGAGTTGCGTATACCATTCTTGTTCTTCACCGTGACGAAGCCACGGGTAAGGGGCTGTTCGACCACCCGGCACTCATTGCCCCAGGCTCCGTGCAGCCGGGTGAGCCACACATCGCCACAACGGATGGGCAGCATGGCACTGGCAAAACGTGTAAGGGTAACGGGGCGGCGCTCCCAGTTCTCTATCTCGGTCCAGGTCTCGATGATGTCTACATCGTTGTAGGCACGGTAGCAGATATTGACCACCGTAGGATAGACCTTGTCCTGCATGCGCACGATAGTCACCATGGCATGAGGCTCGCCCACTATACGGGTGTCGGTATAGCGCAGCTCGGTAGCCATGCTGCCGTCGGCATGGGTCATGGCCAGCGCGGCCTCGTGTACCACCTCCTGCCCATAAGCGGGATAGAGGGGGGTGCGCGCCGACGGCGTCGGGATATTGTCGACATCACGGCGGTCGAGCCGAGGACCGAAATAAGTGTACCGAGGC
>CAKPRX010000103.1 GCA_934183135.1 uncultured Prevotella sp. | reverse complement strand
GCCCCTCGGGGACAGGATGGCAGTGCCCTTTGGCTTGCTGATACACCTTATTATATTATTATACAGAGAGATATTGTCGTCTTTTTTTGTTTCGGTTTGTCAGAATGTTGTACTGTAGTTACAGTAAACAGACTCGCACGGCGGTGCGAGAGGTCGGTAAGCATGAAAATAGGAGGTAAACGCCTATGATTAGTGCTTACCTCCTCTTGATAATATGCAAGGCGGTCGATTTGGACTGGTTACCGCTTAATTTGCTTCTAATGGGTTTACAGACTATGATAACACGATAATTTCAGGCAAAGTGGATTCCTGTGTTGGTTATCACGGTGCAACTTATCTTTGGGCAGAAGCTAATTTTTTTTTGCAGCCAGCCCCAAATAACGCCCTGTTTGTAGTGCTCAAAAGATATATTTTTCTTACTTTTGCTTGCAGATAAAAGTCTGCCAGAGTACATTGTGCAGCGTTTGTCCATCTCTTATGGGGTGACAGCAGATGTAATGAGGCCCAGTATGACCGTCTGCTCGCATGCAGCTGCAGTTCTATAAGAATGAGGACGGCTTTCATATCCAAACTCCTGGTAATAAACAAATAAGAAGAATACGATAGCTATGCAACTACAGACACCAGTCGACCTGCCACGTGCCGACTTCGAGATACAGCCCTGCGCCCGCATGCTCTTTGTGGGCAGCTGCTTTGCCGATAATGTGGGCCGCCGCTTTGCCGACGACTGCTTTAGGGTAACGGTCAACCCCTTTGGCGTGATGTATAATCCCGTCAGCATAGGCCATACCGTGACGCGGCTGACAGACACCCTGCCCGCTGATGACGAGGTCGATGTAGCCGTACTCACCTTAGGCACCAACCACATATATATACTGCGCGAAACCGGCGAGGTGGTCGACAACTGTCAGAAACGTCCCCAAAATCTTTTCGAGGAGCGCGCCATGACCGTCCAGGAAGTCACTGACAGCCTCTGCCATACCATCCGTCAGTTGCGTGACCGCTGGAGCCAGGTGCGCATCATCCTCACCGTGAGCCCCATACGCTATAAAAAGTATGGGTTCCACGGTAGCCAGCTGTCCAAGTCCACCCTGCTGTTGGCTACGGCCGAGGCCGAGCGTCTCTTCGACGGCGTCTATTATTTTCCCTCTTACGAGATAATGAACGACGAACTGCGCGACTACCGTTTCTATGCCGAGGACATGTTGCATCCCAGCGCCCAGGCCGTGGCCTACATCCACGAGTGCATGGGGCGTGTCTTCTTCGGTCCCGCCATGACCCGCTTCCTGGCCGAGTGGCTTCCCGTCAAGGCTGCGCTCAATCACCGCCCTCTTAACGCCCAAAGTGAAGAATATCGCGCCTTTATGGATAAAACACGGCAAAGAGTAGACGCGCTTTCAAAAAAATATCCTAACTTTGCACTCAACATAAAAAGATAAAACACAATGACCTATACGATAGAGAAGGTTACCACCCTTATCGGTGCGCGCAGGTATGGCTGCCACGAGGCCCAGATAGGCTTCCTCCTTACCGACAGCCGTTCGCTGTGTTTTCCCGAAGAGACTCTCTTCTTCGCCCTCCACACCAGCCGCAATGACGGCCAGCGATACATCGACGACCTGTACCGCCGCGGAGTAAGAAACTTTGTAGTAGAGCATGTTCCGGCCCAGTATGCCCAGACTTATCCCCAGGCCAATTTCCTTAAAGTTACCAATGCCCTTGAAGCCCTGCAGCGGCTGGCCGAACGGCACCGCGATGAGTTTGACATTCCCGTGGTGGGCATCACCGGCAGCAATGGCAAGACCATGGTCAAAGAGTGGCTCTATCAGATTATGTCGCCCCAGCTGTGCGTCACCCGCAGTCCGCGCAGCTACAACTCGCAGATAGGTGTACCCCTGTCGGTATGGCTTATCAATGAGCATACCCAGCTGGGTATCTTCGAGGCCGGTATCAGCGAGCCTGGCGAGATGCGGGCCCTGCGGGGTATCATCCAGCCCACCATCGCCGTGCTTACCAACTTAGGCACGGCCCATCAGGAGAACTTCAGTTCGATGGAAGAGAAATGTCGCGAGAAAGCCCAGCTCTTCCACGATGCTCAGACTATCGTCTACTGTGCCGACGATGACACCGTTAGCCGCGTAGCTAACGAGGTCTATACCCATGGCGACCGCCTCTGCTGGTCCCTGCGCGACCGCCGTGCTCCTCTCTATATCAAGTCGATAGAGAAGAAGGCCACCGCCACCACCGTTACCTATAGCTATCAGGGAGGTGAGCCCACGTGGTACTCGCTGCCGTTTATCGATGATGCCTCCATCACCTGCTCCATAGCCTGCGCTGCCGTGGCCCTGCGCTTAGGGCTGTCGCCCGATGTGCTCGACGAACGCATGCAGCAGCTCGAACCCATCGCCATGAGGCTCGAAGTCAAGCAGGGGCAGCACGGCTGTACCCTTATCAACGACTCGTACAACTCTGACATCAACTCGCTCGACATTGCGCTCGACTTCATGCAGCGCCGCCCCGACCATCAGGGCCGCCGCCGTACCCTTGTCCTGAGCGACATAGAGCAGAGTGGCGAGAGCGCTGCCGACCTGTACGGCGAGGTGTCGGCCCTGTGCCAGAAGCGCGGTGTCGAGAAGTTTATCGGCATTGGCCCACAGCTCTGCGAGCAGGCTGGCCAGATACACATAGCCGACAAGCATTTCTACCCCAGCGTCAGTCAGTTTGTACATAGCCCCGAGTTCCATGCGCTGCACGACGAGGTCATCCTTATCAAGGGAGCCCGCCGGTTCGACTTCGACCAGCTTACCGAGTTGCTGGTACAAAAGGTTCACGAGACCATCCTCGAGGTCAACCTCAGTGCCGTGGTCAAGAACCTTAACTGGTACCGCTCGTTTATGAAGCCCGAAACCAAGCTGGTATGTATGATTAAGGCCGATGCCTATGGCGCCGGCTCGGTAGAGATAGCCAAGACCCTGCAGGAACACCGCGTAGACTACCTGGCCGTGGCCGTGGCCGACGAGGGTGTCACCCTGCGTAAGAATGGCATCACCGCCAATATTATGGTGATGAACCCGGAGATGTCTGCGTTCAAGACCATGTTCGACTACGACCTGGAGCCCGAGGTCTACTCCTTCCGCCTGCTTGAGGCCATGATACACGCCGCCGAGAAAGAGGGCATCACCGACTATCCTGTACACATCAAGCTCGACACCGGTATGCACCGTCTGGGCTTCAATCCCCGCGAGGATATGGATCGGCTCATCGACCGCCTCAAGCATCAGAATGCCGTCATCCCACGTTCGGTCTTCTCTCATTTCGTAGGTTCCGACAGCGACAGCTTCGACGACTTCAGCGCCCAGCAGTTTGCCCTCTTCGACGAGGGTAGCCGCCGGCTTCAGTCGGCCTTCAGCCACCACATTCTGCGCCATATAGACAACTCGGCCGGTATCGAGCATTTCCCCGAGCGTCAGCTCGATATGTGCCGCCTGGGCCTGGGCCTCTACGGCATAGACCCCCGCGACAACCACGTCATCAATACCGTGTCTACGCTCAAGACCACCATTCTCCAACTGCGCCATGTGCCGGCTGGCGACACCGTGGGGTATAGCCGTAAGGGCGTGCTCACCCGCGACAGCGTCATAGCCGCCATCCCCATAGGCTATGCCGACGGTCTGAACCGCCACCTGGGCAACCGCCACTGCTACTGCCTGGTCAATGGGCAGCGTGCCGAGTACGTGGGCAACATCTGTATGGATGTCTGCATGATAGATGTTACCGACATACCCTGTGCCGAGGGCGACAGCGTCGAGATCTTTGGCGAGCAGCTGCCTGTTACGGTGCTCAGCGATGCCATTGACACCATCCCCTACGAGATACTTACCGATGTGAGCAACCGCGTCAAGCGCGTGTACTATCAGGACTGATAGTTACCGCCATACTCTATACGGCTCCGTCTGCCATGGGTGTCATCCCATGCAGACGGAGCCTTTTTTTATCTACGCCATCCACGAAAACACCACCGTGGCCATACTCTTTAGGGCAAGGTGGTAAAGCTGTGGACAGCTGTCGTGGGTGAACGCGGCTCTAAGTGGGGCCACTTGCTGTATGGGGCCGCGACATCGGCCGTAGCCAGGCCGACCATGGCACACACTGCTTACAGATTGTAATTGTATATTTATGCAGTTTGGTCGGCCCATGTCCCCCTTGCAGGGCGCTACAGATGGACACAGAGGCGCCTGGCGCATGGACGGAGCCTCGGCCGGCCATTTCCGAGCCCCCTTCAGGGCCGTCTTGCCACCCGTGAAAAGTATCTTTGTGTTTCCCGGAGCCGTCATTAGCGAGCTGGGAGCCGTCATTAGCTTTCTGGAGGCGGTCACGGGAGGTGAAAAGAAGGGTGTCCAAACCTACGGAACGAGCTGTTAAAATATCTGAAATCACCCTTTTTGTAGCAAACAATGCCTTCGGACGAGCCGGAAAGTCTCCCCAATCGACAGGAAAACTCTCTGAAAACGTCTGCGAAGCACCCCCGTCACCCCTGTCGGCGCTGCCAGAATGTGTAGAGGGAGCTTTTGTGGCGCGGGCGGAAATGTATAAATATACAGCCATAATCCGGAAGGCTGCATAAATATACAGCCGTCTCGGACAGGCTGCTTACAATCTGTAAGCAGCCCCTGCGGCTCTCGCATAGGCAGCCTCGTGCTGGTACGGTGATGCCCAGGGCGGGGCTGTGGGTAGGCAGCGTAAACGCCCGCGGCGGTTTTTAACAGCACTCTCACCCAACTCATCACCACTTTCAAGCAGGAGACTCGCGAAGAAACCGTCACCGTCGAAGTCCTCGGCTCCCTCCTCCAAAAGATTGTCGACCTCCTCGGCACCACCGCCCTCCAGTCGGACGTGGCTTCTATCACCGCATGGCGCACACTTTTCGCCAAGCTCAACACCCTCGTCACCAACATCTCAATCGGCTCGGATGACCGCAACAGCGTGTACCTCTCCCTCAGCAAGGGTAACATCACCACAGGCTCCGTCCAGTCGCAGCCCGACTCCCTCTGCATCCGCCAGGCCACCACCGAACGTGCCGGGGCAATGCGTGCGCAGCAGGTGCAGGACTTGAACAAGTGCAAGTCGGACATCTCCGCTATCAACACGTCCCTCAACTCCCTCAATACCTCGCTGTCCAAGTTGAACACGGAACTGATGCGCCACTCCCGCCAACTCACCACTGACGCCAACGCTCTCTCATCCGTCGACACTTGGATCAAGCAGACTTCCACCACCATCAGCAGCCTCCAGTCGTCCATCCGCACTTTGCAGACCAATTTCAACACGTTTGCCTCGATGAAGTCCACCACGACAATCCATATCGAGTGCGACCCCAAGGAAAAGCAGCTCTTCATACAAGGTGCGTCCCAATTAGTAAAATCCGGCCTCCTGCCTGTCATCTTCCGCTACACCATCCGCACAAGCCGGCACGGACGAGACAAGAATGGCTGCCGCGAATATATGCCCAAACGCCGGGGCTGGCACCGCTTTTTCGACATCAAGAAGATACAGGTGAGGTCTGACAACACCATCGTATTCCGCGACGACTCGCCAAGCAACAAGACAGGTGAACCCTCGAAATACGACACCTCCCCGGAGTTCCTTTTCTCCTATGTCCGTGTGGACAACAGACTCGATTCCCAAGAACCCCTCGGTGTTTTTGTCCCATACGGCCAACGTCTATACAACGTCCTCGACACGCCACGGACATTCAAGTTCGCCATCGGCTTCTACAAGGAAATATCCCAAAGCAAGACCTTCTCCTTCAGCGACCTCCGCACAAACCTCGCCGTCTTCCGCGTCCGTGTGGAAGCCGAGAAAACCGAGGACAACAAAGTAAAAATGAGATACTACCTTTCACGATAGACCAAAAGGAGAAAAGCCTTGCAGAAACGGCATAAAAAAAAGTGCAATGGCAACAACCGGCCACAGCACTTAAACTAATGGCACCAAAGGCCACAAGTCGTATATCAATGGCTGTCCCTGGGAGGACTGCCACAGAATTACCGCAAAGATACCTCCTCCAATCCACTCCTCAAAAGACATCCAATCATCCCAATATAACATTAAACATTAAACATTCAACACTCAACATTAAAATCATGAAACCCACCACCAAAGAAACAATCCAGCACTGCTCCGCAGTAGCCATGCTCCTCGGCGGCTTCGCCCTTGCCGTCGCAGGTTTCATCGTACCGCCCACCGGTCAAATCCACGAGTCTGTCCTCGGCATCTTCGCCGAGTGCCTGATCTACGCCGGCTCCATCTTCGGCGTCACCATCTACATCCAGACAAAGTACTCCGAACTCCGTTCCTATCTCGACAACAAACTCAAAGACGAGGATCGCACCAAACACAAGTCCAAAGAATAGCCCAAGTCCAAAGAATAGCCCAAGCATCAAAAGTCCCCAATACGTATCCGTCCCATCCGCCCTATACGTCCTAACAATAGCAACAAAAGTCCCCAATACGTATCCGTCCCATCCGTCCTATACGTCCTAACAATAGCAACAAAAGTGGCCCTATACCTCCTAAAATTCCCAATCATCATGCGTAAAATCACAAATATAATAGTCCATTGCTCCGCCACCCCCGAAGGCAAGTCCTTCACC
>CAKPRX010000102.1 GCA_934183135.1 uncultured Prevotella sp. | reverse complement strand
GTCTTCCCATGGATAGGCCTCAGCGGCAAAGTAGTGGGCTTCACCGCCCGCGTACTCGACTCGCGTACCAAAGGAGTCAACATGAAGTACGTCAACTCCCCCGACTCCGACATCTACCACAAGGCCCACGAGCTCTACGGCATCTACCAGGCCAAGAAAGCCATTGTAAAGAACGACCGAGTGTATCTGGTAGAGGGACAGGCCGACGTTATCTCCATGCACCAGGCCGGCATCGAGAATGTGGTGGCCGGCTCGGGCACCGCGCTCAGTTTTCCGCAGATACACATGCTCCACCGGCTCACGTCCAATATCACCCTCATCTACGACGACGACGCGGCCGGCCTGCATGCCGCCCTCAAGGGCACCGACATGCTCCTGTCTGAGGGAATGAACCTCAAGGTACTGCTGCTGCCCGACGGCGACGACCCAGACAGTTTCGCCCGCAAGCATACGGCCGACGAACTGCGCCAGTACATAGACACCAACGAGACCGACTTCATCCAGTTTAAGACCGAGCTGCTCCTGAAGGACGAGACCGACCCCGTAAAGCGCACGGCAGCCATCAACTCTATCATCAAGAGTATCTCGCTGGTAACCAACACCATCTTGCGCGACACGTATGTACAGACCTGTGTACAGCGGATAGGCGTGGCCGAGTCTACGCTTATCAACACGATGAACAACTTTATCCGCGAGGCCAAGGAGAGCAAGAGCGCCGAGGCCCGACGGGGCGGGGAGGCACCACCCATGGCGACCGAGACGGCCACACAGCCCTCCATCGGACAGCCGGTATCGGCCCAGGAGAAGGTAGAGCGCCTGCTGGCTCAGATGATTATACGCAAAGGTGCCCGGAGGGTGTTCCACCAGATAGAGACCGAGGGCGGAGGCACGGTAGACCTCACCGTGGCCCAGTACATATACTACGACCTACAGGCCGACGAGCTGCAGTTTAACAACCCACTCTACCGCCGTATCTTAGACGAGGCCGTGGCCCATGCCGATGACCCCGACTTTGACAGCGAGGGCTACTTCATACACCATGAGGACATAGAGATAGGGCGCGTGGCTGCCGACCTGTGCGTAGACCGCCTGCAGCTGATGCGCAACGACGAGCCCGCCCCCCTGGATGCCTATGTCGACGACAAAGAGCGACAGAAGGAAGAAGAGGAACAGCTGCGCAACCAGACGCTGCACCTGGTGCTCGACTTCCGCATGGACTATGTGGAGCGGCGGCTCAAGGCCCTGAGCACCGAGATAGCCGCGGCCACCTCGGAGCCGGCCCGCATGAACCAACTGATTAAAGAATACACCCAGCTGCAGACCGTTCGCAACGACTATGCCCGCAGGCTGGGCACCAACATAGTAGTCTGACCCGCCGCCATGGAAGATATACTTGCCACCATACTCCTCATAGCCGTACTGGGCTACATACTGTACCGGCCGGCCGTAGACCTGCTGCACCGCATGACCGACACGTGGCTATCGGCCTTCCGCCCCGACCACGTGACCATCGGCACCAACCGCGCCGCCGTGGCCGCCGCCCTGAAGCAGCTGTCGTGCCAGCCCCAGTGGGCCGACGAGGACGAGAAGACCGTCTGCCGGTATGAATACCAGAACGGCTACTTCGTCATAACCCTCGCCCCAGACACCCTGTACATCCAGCTGATGTACGCCTTTATCTTTACCGCTCCCCTGGACAACATTGAGCTGCTGCGCTCGGTCTGCAACCGGTGCCTGCTCACCAACACACCCATAAAGACCACCTACACCATAGCCGACGACAAGCCCAAGGTACACGTGCATACCCTGGCCTCGCTCCTGATAAACCGCTACAACGCCAAGGAGGTACTGACGCAGTGCATGAGCGACATGTTCAGGCTGCAGCGTACCGTGATGAGCGAGTACGAGGCCAATGAGAAGCAGATGAAAGTTGCGCCCGGCCGAGATGTAGAGAAGGCCAACGCCGAGTGGAACAATGAGCTGGCCCTTATCAACGAGCTGCACATGGCCAGCCATCCGGCGGGTCTGCCGGGCCACGGACAGACGGGGGCAGCCACGGCCACCGTAGGGCAGATGGCCTCGAGCGCGCTGGGCATACCCGGATTTGCCCCCCAGGCCATGGTAATGAGTACCGAGGACGGCACCGCCGACACCCTGGCCGATGCCGACGCTATAGCGGCCTACCCCTTAGCCCGGCTGCTCATCGCCGACGGACGGTTTGTACGCTCGTGGGCCATGGCCGACATCAGCTATAGCAGCGCCGGCCACCCGGACGCCCTGCAGCACCTCACCCTACACCTGTCGGCCGAGGATGCCACCGCCGCCGTGCTCTACTACCGTGTAACGTGTACCCTGGTGCCGCTGCCCGACCACTTCGGAGCGGCCGGACTGGTAAGCAGTTCGCCCCGCACCCTCTCACTCGTCATAGGCCACGACCTGAAACCCACCAAACAGCTGGTAGACCAGTTTCGCTACCAGTGGAAAGAGGCCCGCGACAAGGCCCACACCCCCAATGACCCTCAGCTCACCCCCACCCAGCGCCTGCTGGCCCTGTGCACCGACCGCGGCCTGGGCTGGGCTGTCTACTACGGACGCCAGCTCTACCTGGGCCACCGTTACTACGAAGCCCTGTCCTTCCTGAGTGCCGCCTACGAGCGCTACGCTCCCCGTTTCGACCAGCTGTCAGGCAGCGAGCAGCGCAGCTACTACGAACTGAGCTACCTCATAGGCAGCTGCTACTACCACACAGGCCAGCTCACCCAGGCCCACTACTACCTGCTACACACCCTACCCCTTAACAACCTGGTCTACGCCGAGCAGTTTGTCAACTGCCTGGTGGGCCTGCGCGACAGCGAAGCCCTGCGCTATATAGACGACGGTATGGAGAGCGTTACCCACGACGGCCCCCTGGCCGAGCAGCCCCACAACCAGCAAGCGTTCTACTACTTTCTGCAACGCCGCAAGGCCGACCTGCTCCTGGCCCTCGGCCGCCGCGACGAGGCCACCCGGCTGCTCCGGCAGATGCTCGACAACACCCCTAACAGCGACTACGCCATAGACCAGCTGGCCCAGTTGCAGAAAGACAGCCCCCAGCCATGATATACCTCTACTGGATAATATTCCTGGTATACACCGCCATCATCGTGTTTGCCCTGGTAAGGGTGCTGATGGACAACCGCCAGCCCACCAAGACCCTGGCGTGGATACTGGTACTCTTGTTCATCCCAGTGATAGGCGTGGTGTTCTACTTCTTCTTCGGGCAAGACACGCGAAAGGAGCGCATGATCAGCGAGCGCAGCCTGCAGCAGCTCACGAAGCGCAGCATGCTCGAGTTTGCCGAGCAGAGCCGTCTCACACTGCCCACGGCACACGAGCGGGTCATCCGCATGTTTGCCAACCAGAACTGGGCGCTGCCTTTCAAGGACAACCATGTAGAGATACTCACCGACGGCTATCAGTTTGTGCTCTCCCTGCTCCAGGCCATAGGCAGCGCGCAGGCCCACATACACATGGTGTCGTACATCATCGTAGACGACGCGCTGGGCAACCTGGTGGCCGACGCGCTCATAGACAAGGCGCGCCAGGGAGTAGAGGTCAGGCTGATATATGACGACGTGGGATGCTGGAATGTAAGCAACAGGTTCTTCGAGCGTATGCGCGACGCCGGGATAGACGTCCAGTCATTTATGCCGGTACGCTTTCCGGCCTTCACGAGTAAGGTCAACTACCGAAACCACCGCAAGCTGTGCGTAATAGACGGCCGGGTGGGCTTCATAGGGGGCATGAACATAGCCCTGCGCTACGTGAAGGGCACCGCGCGACACGCCTGGCGCGACACGCACCTCAGGGTCGAGGGCGGAGTGGTCTACGCCATACAGCGGGCCTTCCTGATAGACTGGTACTTCGTAGACCGCACGCTCATCACCAACCGCAAGTACTACCCCACGCTCGACACCGCGCCCAACGACTGTATAGCCCAGGTGGTAACCAGCAGCCCCATCATGCCGTGGCCCGACATCATGCAGGGCTACGTGCGCATACTGCTCGAGGCCCGCCGCTATGTGTACATAGAGACCCCCTACTTCATGCCCACCGACCCGGTGCTCTTCGCCCTGTGTACGGCGGCCCAGGCAGGGGTCGACGTGCGTCTGATGGTGCCCCACCACTCTGACGCCAGGCTGCCCGAGTGGGCCACGCGCTCCTTTATAGGCCAGGTGGTGGCAGCCGGAGTCAAGGTGTACCTCTACCAGGCCGGGTTCAATCACTCCAAACTGTTAGTGACCGACGACAGCCTGTGTACCTGTGGCTCCACGAATGTAGATTTCCGTAGTTTTGAGAACAACTTCGAGTCCAACATATTTTTCTATGACTCGCAGATGGCTCTCCGTATGAAACAAGTTTTTAATGACGACCTTGCCCACTGCCAGTTGCTCACCGGCGAGTCGGCCTTTATGCACCGCGGTTTCGGCCAGCGCCTGTGGGAGAGCATCATACGCCTGTTCTCGCCACTGATGTAGCGCCGGCGGCGCGGTCAGCGGAAGAGCGAGAAGTTGACGCTGCCATAGGCCCGGTGCTCTACAAAGCGGGGATGGCCCGAGAAGTCGTAGCCCTTGCCATGCTCGAGCACCAGCAAGCCATCGGGCTTCAGCAGACCGCCACCGAGCACCAGGTCAGGTATCTGGGCCAGCTGCTCCAGCGCATAGGGTGGGTCGGCGAAGACAAAGTCGAACTGCTGGCGACAGCTCTTGACAAACCTGAACACATCGCCCCTGACGAGCACGTCGGCGTGGGTTCCCAGTTTCTGCATGCACTGCCGTATAAAGGCGGCGTGGTCGCGGTCGGCCTCCACGCTTATCACCTGAGCGCAGCCGCGCGACAGCAGTTCGAGCGATATGCTGCCTGTGCCGGCAAAGAGGTCCAGGGCCGTGGCCCCGTCCAGGTCTATGTACCCATTGAGTACATTAAATATATTCTCCTTGGCAAAGTCGGTCGTGGGCCTTGCCTTGAACGAGCGGGGAATGTCGAAGTGACGTCCCTTGTAGATACCTGTTATAATTCTCATCGTCCTTTCAGAAATAGGGTTACCATATCCAGCGCCATCCCCTTAATCTCGGTGATGGGCGCACGGTTAAACTCGGCCGCGGGGTTCACCGTGTAGCACTTGCGCAGGTAGCGCCTGAGCAGGCCCACCAGCTCGTCGCGCCCGGGCAGACTGCCGGCCAGGTACAGTTCGTCGCGCTCGGCATCGAGCTGCAGCTGGCGCCACACGTAGAGTATGAAGTACACGCTGTCGTTGACATGGCTCACGTCGAACGCGTTGCAGTAGCGGAAACGGTTCTTGTCAAAGGCGAACACGCTGACGCGCCCGTCGTGGAAGTAGGCGTACAGCCGGTGGCAGGTGTCAGAGAAGCTGCGCCGGTACAGATAACTCCACACGGGCTGCTCTACCGGCATGTAGCGCACGTCGGCATAACGGTCGTCTATCACCTGGCGCAGGTCGCGGTTCACTCCGAAGAGGGCCACGCTGTTCAGCGTGGGCACCACGCTGCTCATCACCACATTGGTAGCCGGCGTTACCAGCGTGTAACGGTAGAAGGCGTCGGCCGTGGCATCGTCGTACTCCTCGATGGGCACCAGCAGCACAGGCGCGTCTATGAGCACCTGGGCCCGGGCACACTCGCGGCCGAGCAGGGCCGACGAGCGGAGCGCCTCGCGCAGGTTGGCTGCCGTAGAGATGCCGCTCTTGGCGGTATAGGGTTCAAAGGCCACCCCCTTGACGGCCAGGCCGTCGGCCATGGCAAAGGCCATCGAGTGGTTGCTTATACGGAGCGTCATCCGCGGCTGTCTTGAGGTGTCATTCCCAGTTTCCTGCATTGTCATTGGCTGTCGTTAAGTCTCCTATTTTCAGTCCGGCATACTGTCCGGCCTCCTCGGCCTGCCGGGTCATATTGTCTATCTCCGTGGCATCCATCCCGCGCAGATAGTCGGCATACGCGGCGCCACACTCCATGAGCGGCACGCTGCGCCCCGACCGTCCGGCCATCACGGTGGTACTCAGCTCAAACCGCTTGCCACCGGCGTAGGGTATATACTGTACCGAGTCGGCCATGTAGCCGCCTGCCACCAGCGTGTGCAGGTCGGCGGCATAGCTGCCCCTGGCCCGCAGATAGGCGGCCTGCGCCTGGCGTATCAGCAAGAGGCGCTCCTTGACCACGGCTTCGCGCTGCTGCCGCTGTCGGGCAAACCGCAGCGGGGCGCTCACACTGGCCCAGCAGAGCAGCAACAGCAACAGCACACAGGCTGACAGCAGTACATTGGTACGTAAGGATGGTTTCATATTATATAATAATGTATGCAAAGTTAGCAAAAAACACCGAAACGCCACCTCGTTTTAGGGCTAAAATACAGGTGGCTCCCCCAATTAGCGCCAGAGGCAACAGCCGTCAAGGTGGGTTCTGCCAACGAGTACCGCAGAGCAAAAAGAGTGAACGCCATGGACGCCATCGTTGCCATAGCCATAGTACAGATTGCGAAAAACATTTACACGAGGCTGTATATTTATGCAAAACGAGTGGCGTTTCTGCATAAATATACAGTCGCAACAGCCGTTTTTCGGGACGTAAATTCCAGATTTTTTCAACAATCCAGGACCATTTTCGAGGGTTCCGGGGGAGTTTTGGAGCATCGCGAGGGTCGTAAAAGTAACAATGTTTTACAAAATAGGGGCTTTTCCCGCTTTTCCCCTCCCTATTTTCGGCACTTCCGAGGGCGGTTTTTAGGGTCGCCGCGATGGTCATTTTTTTGCTCGCGATGGTCATTACGATTCTAATGAC
>CAKPRX010000101.1 GCA_934183135.1 uncultured Prevotella sp. | reverse complement strand
ATGTATAAATATACATTTCTGCCGTTTAGGCACCGTGCGAGGGCTTTTCGGCCTTCGATAGCTTGCCTGTACGCTCGCCGAGGGTGCGGCGATGACGAAAAAGACAATTTTCGGACCACCCGAAAACGACCTTTAGAGTGCTCGCGATGGTCATTAGAATCGTAATGACCATCGCGAGCGGAAAAACGGCCCTCGCGACGACTCCGAAAATCATCCCTGAAAAAGACGAAAATAGAGGCGAAAAGGGTGACAAATGTCCCTATTTTGTAAAAAGTCATTACTTTTGCGGCCCTCACAGTGCCCCAGAACAGCCCCAATGACCCCGAAAAACGTCCTGGTTTGCTGAAAAATCCTGGGATTTATGCCCCGGAAAACGGGTGTTACGGCTGTATATTTATGCAAAACCAGGGGCGTTTTTGCATAAATATACAGTCGCGTGTAAAGGTTTTTCGCGATTTATACCATGGCCATAGCAACGATGGGACCTATGTTATAAACCGCGAAACACGTAGGCATCCACGGCGAATATACGCCGCCGCCCCCTATTTCAGCTTCTCGTAGCTGTCCAGCTTACGGAGATAATAGGCACGCACGTCGCGCCAGTGGTAGTAGGGAGCACAGTCGGTGGCCATGGGCAGACGGGCCTCGTCCTCATTGAAGAGAAACTTGACCAGCACATCGCTGTCGCCGACAGAGCGGCGGTAGAACACTAACTGCAGGTTGCAGGCCATGGGGAAGATGCGGTAGTCGTACCAGCCCACCGTGGCCAACTGGTCCAGGCGGTCTACAGGCTCGCCGTAGCCATTGAGGTCGAGCAGGCACACCAGGGGCATAACCATGGTGTCGTGGCCATAGCGCAGGGTGGCACCGGGGTGGGGCAGGGCTATGCAGCTGTCGGCCTGGGCGATGATGTTGCGCAGCAGGTTGCGCTGCGAGAAGGGCTGTGTGCCGCCATTCCGGATGTTAGGGCCATAGGTAAGGTACCAGAAGGCATTGTTGCAGAGCCAGTGCTGGTATATCTCGTCGGGGGTGAAGATGCTGTAGAGCGACAGATGGTGGCGCAGTTCGGTACTCTGTACATTGCTGGCCAGGGTGAACAGCTGGTCGGCCAGGTCGGCCGCCTTGATGCGGGTAGGGTAGTCGCTGTCGTTGAAGAGCACACGCATGAGATGGCCGTAAGCCTGGTGGCGCTGGCGGAAGCTGTCTAAGAGTTGCTTGGTGCCCCCGGCCAACTTCTGCTTGTACAGTTGCTTATCGGTCTGGTTCATGTAGTACATGTCGTGATGGCTGGCATCGTGGCTGATACGCAGCCGCGGATTGAGCACCAGCAACTGCTGCAGCGCATTCTCCATCGACAGGATGCAGCGTATCACCACGGTGCTCTTGGCGTCTATCACGGCATCGCCCGCAAACACCTGGGGAAACCGCTCGTACATGCGCCGGGCTATGGCCTTGTGTTGCTGGGCACCTAAGAGGGTAAGCTCGCCGTCGCGGTTCATGGCCTCCTGGCGTATCTGGCGCACCTGGTCGAGTACCTGCCGGCCGCGGGGGGTGAGCTTGCCCAGGCTGTCGGCACGCAGCAGGGTGAGGTAGGGGCGGTCGTAGTCGTGGGTACCTATGAGGTAGCGCGAGCCGTGGCGCCCATAGTGGCTCAGGTAGAAAGGCTCGTAGCCCCGTGGCGCGGGGGTAAGCCGGTGCTGGGGACCAGGGTAGGCCACATAGTTGCTGCCCGACAGGGCGGGGTTCTTCATAAACTCGCTGCGCGCATCCTGGGCCTGGACACAGGCGGCCACGCACAGCATTACCAAGGAGAGTATAAGGGTTCTCTTCATGCTTGTCATTGTCTGTATAGGTATAAGTTACTTAATGGGTATCTATTATCGGGGGCAGGGTGGGGCAGGGGTCAGGGCAGCAGGGAGCCCAACTGGCCGAAGTCGTCGATGATATGGTCGGCCCGGCAAGCCACCATGTCGGCCCGGGTGCCATTGCCGTAAGTTACGCCACAGGTGTGTACGCCGGCGTTGTGGCCCATCTGGATGTCGTACACGGCATCGCCCACCATGAGCGTGTCGGCCGGGTCTATGTGCAGGTGCTCCAGGGTCTGCAGGACCATGTCGGGATAGGGCTTGGCACGGGCCACGTCGCTCACGGTGACAATGTAGCTGAAGTAGGCATCTATCCGCATGTCGCGGAGAAACTCCATGAGCGACTCGCGGTGCCGCGAGGTGGCTATGGTAAGCGTGTAGCCACGGGCGTACAGCGCGGCGAGGGTGTCGGCCACATGGGGAAAGAGGCGCACCACGCCGGGACGGTTGTCGCGGTCGAATATGGCGCAGTAGGTATCGGCGCAGCGGTCGGCCATGGCATCGGCCATGGGGATGAGCCTCATAAAGGTCTCCTTGAGGGGCAGCCCTATCATGGCACGGCACTGCTCGCGGCTACGGGGCTCCAGGCCCAGGGCCTCGATGGTCTTCTGCATGGTCTGGGTGATGAGGGCCTCGGTGTCGGCCAGCGTGCCGTCAAAGTCAAATATGATAAGTTTCATCGGATAAGTATATGGCTATGGTTTTCATCTTGACATACTCGTAGGACAGGTACATCAGTCCGTGGTAGGGGTTGCGGGTGCCCCACGAGTTCTTGGCTATATAGTAGCGGTGGCCCTGGCTGTCGTGGGCCATGCCTATGAGCGACATGCAGTGGTCGTCGGTGGTGTGGTGGCGCTCAAACTGGAGCTGGCGGTGCCACTGGTCGGTCGGGGTGCCATCGGGCAGCGTGGCCACGCCACGGGCAAAGGAGAAGCCGGGCTCTGACACGTCGCCCTCCCAGCACACGGCGTGGCCATGGGTAAGGGCGCGGTCTATGCTGGCCATGAGGCTGTCTATGGGGATGTTGAGAAAACGGGCCCTAAGCGTATTGTCGGGCACTTCGAGCACGAAGGACTGTCCGAAAGGGTGGTGGGCAAAACTGGTCAGAGCCACATAGCGGGTGGCATAGACGCTGTGGGCAAACTCCTGAAAGGTGTACTGGGCACCGAGCAGGTACACGGCGTAGGGTAGGGCACCCATACGCTGGTCCAGGTAAGTGGCCGTGCGCTGGCGCAGGACGCCCAGCGAGGGGGCATAACGGGCCAGCTGGCCCAGGCCGCGGGCCACGGCGTCGGCATCGCCCCTGGGCGGGTCGGGGTAGGCGTCGTAAGCGGCGGCACCATAGAGGCCGGTAAGATAGAGGGCCAGGGCTCCCGTGCCGCGCAGGGAGAGCGGATAGGAGGGGCCACACAGGTAGCGGCTGGCAGCCATGTCTTCCATATAGCGCCGCACGGGATAGGCCACCGACAGGTGTACCGAGTCGCCGGCCATCAGGCGGTCGGTCTCTATGGTAGACAGCATGGCATACATCCAGCAGAGCGAGCCACGGCCCTGGTCCTTGACTGGGGTGAAGCCCAGCAGCAGGTCGTCGGTCATGGACGGGCGGCCGGGGGCAACCCGGGGCGAGGGGCGGCACGACGCCATCAGCCCCATGACTGCCACTATGATATATAGATATGGCTTATACATTGTTACTGGGTGCAAAGTTACTCAAAATAACGGGCACCCTGCCTGCGCCGGCCCTCTTTTTTTTGCCCAAAGACCATAGCGATAAAAAAACAAGTTGACTTGCTTTGTCCAGCCCGATACTTTCACTAACTTTGCAGTTATGAATATGAAAGCTACTGATTTTGAGATTATGGCCCCTGTGGGCTCGCGCGAGAGCCTCGCCGCTGCCATACAGGCCGGAGCCGGCTCGGTCTACTTCGGCATAGGCCAGCTGAATATGCGGTCGCACTCGGCCAACCACTTTACCATAGCCGACCTGCACGACATAGCCGCCACGTGCAACAGCCACGGCATCAAGACCTACCTCACCGTCAACACCATCATCTACGACGACGACATAGCCACCATGCACGAGATAGTAGATGCCGCCCGCGAGGCTCATATCAGCGCCGTGATAGCCTCTGACGTGGCCGTGATGACCTACTGCAACCGCGTGGGGGTCGAGGTACACCTGTCTACCCAGCTCAACATATCCAACATCGAGGCGCTGAGGTTCTATGCCCAGTTTGCCGACGTGGTAGTGCTGGCCCGCGAGCTCAATATGGACCAGGTGGCCCAGATACACCGCCAGATAATAGAGCAGGACATCCGTGGCCCCAAGGGCGAGCTGATACGCATCGAGATGTTCTGCCACGGCGCCCTCTGCATGGCCGTGAGCGGCAAGTGCTACATGAGCCTGCACAACGCCAACCGCTCGGCCAACCGCGGCGAGTGCGTACAGATATGCCGACGGTCGTACACCGTGACCGACAACGAGACGGGCAACCAGCTCGAGATAGACAACAAGTACATTATGAGTCCCAAGGACCTCAAGACCATACGCTTCATAGACCGCATGATGCAGAGTGGCGTGCGCGTGTTCAAGATAGAGGGACGCGCACGGGGCCCCGAGTACGTGTACACCGTGGTGAGCTGCTACCGCGAGGCCATACAGAGCGCGGTAGACGGCACCCTGACCGAGGAGAAGAAAGATGCCTGGGACGAGCGCCTGGCCACCGTGTTCAACCGCGGCTTCTGGGACGGCTACTACCAGGGACAGACCCTCGGCGAGTGGAACAAGCACTACGGATCGGTGGCCACCGAGCGCAAGGTGCTGGTGGGCAAGGTCATCAAGTACTTCTCAAGGCTCAGCGTGGCCGAGGTGGCTGTCGAGGCTACTACCTTCGGTGTGGGCGATAAGCTGCTCATCACCGGGCCCACCACCGGTGTAATGTACCTGGATGCCACCGAGATACGCTACGACCTAAAGCCCGTGGCCACGGCCCAGCAGGGCTGGCGCGTATCTATCCCCGTGAGCGGCAAGGTAAGGCCCAGCGACAAACTGTTCAAACTGGTGCCGTCTAATGAGATAAAAGAGATAAAATAAAGAACTTACTTAACAAAAAAGTTATAACTATGGCTAACGAGGCAAAGACGATGAACCTCTTCCGAGAGCTACTGAGGAAGAAAGGATATTATGCCGACCCAACTATCTGCGTCGAAGAGCAGGCTTCTGACAACAAGAAAGTACAGAAGTTACTGAAATATGCGTCTAAATCAGGACTTGGGAAAGGCTATCCAGACTTTATAATCACCTCGTCCATATACCATAATCTCATAATCGTAGTAGAGTGCAAAGCGGAGATAAACCGGCAGAAGTCGGCCACGGTAGACAACTTTAAGGGCTATGCCGTGGACGGAGCCATGCTCTACGCCTCGTTTCTCGCAAGAGAATATGATGTTATCGCCATTGGCTTTAGCGGCGAGAAGAAAGAACTTACCTGTCTGGAACATTACATCCAGATAGCCAAAACGACCAAAGCCCATCCTTATTTCAGCGACGAGATACTTACCTTTGCCAATTACAATGAGGGAGTAAACAAGAGTATCTACAAGTTTAATCAGGATTACAACGAACTGATTAACTACACCAAGGAACTTAACGAGAAATTACAAGAACACAAGATAAAGGAGTCTAAACGTGCCTTGCTCATAAGTGGCATACTCATGGCGCTGCGTAATGACCGCTTCAAGGCAGACTTTAAGA
This sequence comes from uncultured Prevotella sp., assembly GCA_934183135.1. Classification (GTDB taxonomy): domain Bacteria; phylum Bacteroidota; class Bacteroidia; order Bacteroidales; family Bacteroidaceae; genus Prevotella. The sequence goes on along the minus strand of CAKPRX010000101.1, from coordinate 1,478 downwards.
GCTACGACAGCATCGGCACCCTTTCTGGCAACCTATACGCTGCCATCTGTGCCGAATTAGACCAGTCTGATGTACCCGACAGCAACAAGAACGCGCTGAAAAAGGGCTACGAATTTATTACCACTAACTTTGGGAGTACTCATAAGAACGAAAGGGAGTTTCTGACCAACCTTATTGACGAGGCCGACAAGCGCATTAATGGCTTTATGGTTACTTATAAGTATATTGATACCGTTAGCCAGTTTTATGTAGAATTTCTGCGTTATGCGAACAATGACAAAGGACTGGGCATAGTACTTACGCCACCACATATCACCCAGCTGTTTGTCGAACTGGCAGGCGTTAACAAGGACAGTGTGGTACTTGACAACTGCGCTGGTACCGGGGGCTTCCTGGTAAGTGCCATGAAGACTATGTTAGAAGACGCTAAAGGGGATATAGCCAAAGAAACAAGTATAAAGCATAACCAGCTGTTAGGAATAGAGCTTGATGTAGACATATATACCCTGCTTATATCAAACATGATAATCCACCGCGATGGGCGAACCAACATTACGCTCGGAAATTGCTTTGAGCAAGACACCGAAGCCATCAGAAAGAAATTCAAGCCTACCGTGGGTCTGCTCAACCCACCTTATAAGAATAAGGGCAAGGGTACCGAAGAACTCGAATTTGTCCTTAACAATCTTTCGATGCTGGAACGTGGTGGAAAGTGTGTGGCCATCATGCCTATTAGCTGTGTCAACGATGTAAAGGGCACTTCGTGTACACTAAAGCACAAAATTCTGGAACACAACACCCTCGAAGCTGTTCTGTCGCTACCCGAGGAACTTTTTGTAAATTCTAAGGTAAACACCGTAACCTGTGCTGTGGTAATCACAGCCGGAATACCACATCCAAAGGGTAAAAAGACATGGTTCGGATATTGCCGCAACGATGGGTTTGTAAAGAAGAAAAACGTGGGGCGCGTAGATGCCAATCACTCATGGGACGCTATAAAGCGCAAGTGGGTAGATGCGTTTATGAACCGCGAGATTATCAGTGAGTTCAGTGTTATGAAAGAGGTTACGGCCAATATGGAATGGTGTGCCGAGGCTTATCTGGAAGCCAACTACAGCAAACTTACACCGGCCGACTTTGAAAATACGGTTCGTAACTACATACTTTTCCAACTCAAATACAACGAGACTGATAATAACGAAGAGGAGGGCGTATGAGGTTAGTGTCATTAGATAGCTTGTTTCATATAGAATATGGGAATGGGCTGGAACTGGTCAATCTGCCGACGAGTGGTACGGGCATCAACTTCGTAGCCCGCACACAGAAAAACAATGGCGTAGTGGCCAGGGTAACCGTGCCTGCCTGGGAGCCCATATTCCAGAAAGGAAGCATAACGGTAGCCGTAAGCGGTAGCGTCATGGAGTCATTTGTACAGACCGAGGACTTTGTAACAGCCTATCATATCATGGTGCTAACAC
>CAKPRX010000100.1 GCA_934183135.1 uncultured Prevotella sp. | reverse complement strand
GCGTGGTGATACGCAACGCCAACATAGACGCTGCCGACGACGTGTTCTGCTTCAAGTCGCACTCGGCCGACCACGTCTGCCAGAACGTAGTCGTAGAGAACTGCGTGGGCCGCTCAAGCGCCAACGGGCTCAAGTTTGGCACCGTGTCGCGTGGAGGCTTCCGCAACTTCAAGGTCAGAAATCTTACCATCTATAACACGTACCGCTCGGCCATTACCTTTGCCACCGTCGATGGTGGCGTTATCGACAGTATCGAGGTCGATGGCCTGCGGTCCATCCACACGGGCAACGTCATCTTCCTGCGTACCGGCCGCCGGTGGAACAACGGCAAGGAGCCCTCTATGAGCAACATCGTCATCCGCAATGTCTACGCCGAGATACCTGCCGGCAAGCCCGATGCCGGCTACAGCTATGAGGGGCCGGTCGAAGACATGCCCCGCAACATCTCGCCGGCCAGTATCGTGGGCATACCCACCTGCAAGATACGCAACGTGACCCTTCAGAACATCGAGATAGTAACTCCGGGAGGCGGCAACCCGCTCTATGCCTACCGCGGCACCACTCCGGCCGAGCTGAACAGCGTGCCCGAGATGGAGAAGGCCTACCCCGAGTTCTCGCAGTTCAAGGAGCTGCCCGCCTGGGGCTTCTACATACGTCATGCAGAGAACATAACCTTTGACAATGTTGTCTTCCGCGCCCTGCGCAAGGACTACCGCCCGGCCATAGTGGCCGACGATGTCAGGGGACTGGCCCTGCGCGATGTCCGGGTCTATGAGCCCGACAGCCAGGGCAAGCAGGAGACGGTGCTCTACCGTTCTACCCGTAAGTAGTCCCAGTCGGCATACTGTTAACAACCACCGCAAAACAACCAACCGCTATGAATATTATAAGAACTATGCTGTGTGCCTGTGCGCTGGCCCTGCTGCCGCTTACGGCCATGGCCAAGGACTATCAGGCCGTGGCCTTCGGGGCCAAGTCGGACGGCACCACCCTTAACACCCGCTCCATCCAGCAGGCCATCGACTACATATCGGCCCAGGGCGGCGGCCGACTCATCTTCTATGTGGGCCGCTACCTTACGGGCTCTATCGAACTCAAGTCTAATGTTACCCTCGTGATCCAGGAGGGGGCTGTGCTGGTAGCCTCGCCATCGGTCTACGACCAGAAGGGGGCACCCCGCCGGGCCCTGGTCTATGCCAATGGACAGCAGAACATAGCCATCACGGGCAAGGGCATACTGGATGGCAACGCCCAGGCCCTCATGGCCGACCAGACCACCCAGGCCCAGCGCGGCTTCTTAGCGGCGGCCGAGGCCGACAAGGCCCCTGCGCTCATAGCCTTTACCGACTGTACCGGGGTACAGGTCAGCGGGCTCATGCTGCAGCACGCCGCCTACACCCCGCAGGTATATACCCGCTGTGCCGATGTCAGCGTGAGCGACGTCATCTTCGTGCCGTCGCCCCAGGTAGCCCAGGCTGCCGAGACCGACAGTTGCAGCCGTGTAGACATGACCGGCAACTTGACTTATCCCTATTAGCAGAGCAAACACAACTACTATGAAGATATTAAGAACAATGGCCCTGACGGTGCTGATGGTGTCGGCCATGGCCGCATCGGCCAAGGACTACCAGATGACCCTCTTCGGCATCAAGTCTGACGGGGTTACGATGAACACGCGCTCCATCCAGCGAGCCATCGACTACATAGCCCAGCAGGGTGGTGGCCGCCTGGTGTTTACCGTGGGCCGCTACCTTACCGGCAGCATCCACCTGCGGTCCAGGGTTACCCTGCACCTCAGCGAGGGCGCCATCCTGGTGGGCTCTACTAACCCCTATGACTACGACATGGAGCTCAACTCGTGGTATGCCCTCATCCTGGCCAACCGTCAGGACAGTATAGCCATTACTGGCAAGGGCGTGATAGACGGCCGTGGCCGCGAGCTGGGCAACAACTTCCTGGCCCAGGCTGCCAACGGCATTATCAACGACCCGCTCAAGCTGGGCCGCGTGGCTAACCGTCCCAAGCTCATCTACTTCCGTGAGTGTAGCAATGTCACGGTGCGCGACGTTACCCTGCAGAACCCGGCCTTCTGGACTCAGACCTACGACCAGTGCCGTAACCTGCTTATCGACGGTATCACGGTTCACAGTCGCGCTTACTGGAACAACGACGGTATGGACATCGTGGACTGTAACGGTGCCCTTATCCAGAACTGCTATGTCGATGCCACCGACGATGCCATCTGCCTCAAGTCGCACGATGCCAACAGCCTCTGCCAGAACATCACCGTGCGCCACAACAAGGCTTGCTCCAGCGCCAGCGGCATCAAGTTCGGCACCGCCTCCCTGGGTGGCTTTAAGAATATCCGCATCATCGGCAACACCGTCTTTGACACCTTCCGATCGGCCATCACTATCCAGGCCGTCGACGGCGGACAGGTCGACAACGTTATCGTTGACAGCCTGCGCGCCATCAATACCGGCAACCCCATCTACCTGGTCATCGGCCAGCGCCGTGGCGACGCCCATAAGCTCATAACGGTCAACGACAGCATTAACCGGGTGCGCCGCAGCAGCATGAGCAATGTGCATATCTCTAATGTGTATGCCGAGGTGCCCGCCACCAAGCCCGATGCCGGCTACGAGTACGAGGGCCCCACCGAGGACAATCCCCGCAACATTTCGCCCTCTTCCATCATCGGCCTGAAGGACAGCCGCGTAACCAATGTGTCTATCCAGAATGTCGAAATAGTCTGCCCCGGCGGTGGCGACCCCCACTATGCCAAGGTGGGTACCGACGAGCTGGACAAGGTGCCCGAGATGCCGCGTGCCTACCCGGAGTTCTCGCAGCATAAGGAGCTCCCGGCGTGGGGTTTCTATGTGCGCCACGCCCAGGGTGTTACCTTCCGTAACGTGAAACTCACCGCCCGCAAGGCCGACTACCGTCCGGCCGTCGTGTTCGACGATGTTACCGACGGGGTGCTGGCCCGGGTGAAGGTATCGGAGCCCAAGGCCGCCGGCAAGGCCGAGGTATATACTTACAAGTCTACTAATATCAAGCGATAAACACACTACAGCGTTCCCCCAAGGAACATAGCTGACATGCAGGATGTTGCCAGTCAACTCGCCGACAGAGTGGCAGGCAACATCCTCTTGTTTACGGTACAGACCGACATGGTAAAGGGGGCACTCCTGGCCATTCAGGAATGTCCCCTTACTATATTAATAACACTCATTATGGTTGCATTAACCGAACTCGGAGCTGATAAGCAAAAAGGGCTTTTCGCCTCTCAGTCATCGATGGCCGCCGCCAAACGAGCCACCACCAGAGCGTGAGCTGCCAGTCGAGTGACCACCACCGAACGAGCCGCCAGAGGAGCGGCCGCTGCCGAACGAACTGCCACCAGAACGACCGCCGAACGAGCTGCCTGAAGAGCGCGAGGGCGAGGAGGAGGGACTGGGGCTGAAGGTACGGCTGGGGGTGTTGTTAGAGCGTCCGCCGAACGAGGACGTGCTGCTCTCGCTGCTCCGACGTTCTACCGTGGTGCGGGTAGAGCTGCGCAGGTCGCTGTTGGCACGGCTGCCAAAGGAGCGGTTGCTGCCCGTGTTGGATGGGGTATTGACATTGGCAGGCTGCTGGTTGACACGTCCGCCAAAGGAGCGGTTGCTGTTGCTGTTGTCGCGTGTGCCCACGTTGTTAGGCTGGTTGACGCGCCCGCCGAAAGAGCGGTTGGCCTCGTTGCCCCGCACATTCATGTTGCGGTTAGGCTGACTGGTGCGCCCGCCAAACTCGCGTGTGCCACGGCCGAAGTCGCCCCGGTCAAAGCGGTCGCGCATACCCATGTTGCGGTTAGGGCCGTCTGGGCGGCGTCCGCCGAAGTCGCGTCCGCGGTACCAGCTGCGGTTACCGTTGTTGTGCCAACTGTGCCCACCCCGGTAAACAGCCACGAAGGCCGGACGGCCAAAGTAGAAGTAGTCGCGGTGCGGATAGCGGGCATATACACCGAAGTGCCAGAAACCACCGTCCCAGTAGAGAGGGCGATAGAAGTAGCTGGCGGCGCAGTAAGCCCGGTACTGCCAGTCTAACAGGATGTAGCTGAGGTCCATGTTGCGGCGGCGCCAGTACACGCCGTACAGGTCGTCGTAATCGTTGATGCCCATCAGGTAGTCCAGGTTTATCTCGTAGGCTGCCTCGTACTGGGCATCGTTCAGGTTGAGCTCGTAAGCCATCTTGTCAGTCAGGAAGAGAGCCTGCTCGCGTGCCTGTGCATAACTCATTGCATGAGCCGATATGGTTATCGTCATCATTGCCATCAGGGCTACTATAAACTTCTTCATAATCGTAAGTCTTTAAATGGTTATTTTATCTGTTGCAAAGGAACAGATATTTTATGACCCCCGCAAGGGTTTTCCCCTAAAGTGTAGGGGGAATTTCCCTACTCGTTATCTTTCTGAGGGCTGCGTGTGAAGGGCAGAGGCACCTCTGGAAATAGCCTGGAAGGGCAGGGTAGCGGGCGCGGCGCCTCCTCCTTATCTTATAAAGAGGTATGCGGCGGGGCGAAAAGTCGCCTCGGCCGCTGTCAAAAAAACGGCAAATGGCGGGGCGGTTATCAGTTTTATTTGTACTTTTGCAGAAAGAAACGGGCTGAATATGATAGAACTGAACAAAGTACGCATCAGCATAGCCGGAACGGCTGTTACCGCCCCCCTGTCGGCCATACTCGACGAGGGCGAGTCGCTGCTCGTACACGGGGCTACCGCGGCCTGTCGCCATGCCGTGGTCGAGACCATCATGGGGCTGCGGCCTGTCGCCGGAGGCTACCTTACGATAGGTGGCGAACTGGTTACGCCAGCCTCGGCCCCTTATTTTCGCCGCCAGATGGCCTATGTGCCGGCCGATGTGGCTCTGCCTTATCAGACGGTACACGACATGGTGAGGGCCACGGCTCGGCTGAAGGCCAACCGGCCCAATGCGGGCGACATGGATGCCCTGGCCGATGAGTGGCGCCGCGCGGGCATAGCCGACGACTGCTATGAGCAGCCTCTGGCCGACGTGGCTCCCGGCACGCTGAGGCTGATGATGCTGGCCGTGGCCAAGTGGCTCCGCAAGTCGGTGGTACTGGCCGAGGAGATAGATGCGTCGGCTGTGGCAGCCTACCTGCGCTCCCTGGCGGCCGAGGGTACCAGCGTGGTGGCCACCTGTGCCACTAAGGCCGAGGCTGCGCACTACGACAAATACATAGACTTAGACCATCCATCACAACAATGATGACTACGACGATAAACATGACATTTGGCAGTGTCGTACTGGGACTGCTACTCTTCGTGATACCCATCTATACGCTGTACTTGCTCCAGGTAGATGTGTGGCGCAAGGCGCTCAAGGCCGTAGGCCGCATGGTAGGGGCCCTGGGTGCAGCGGCCCTGCTCACCCAGGCGGCGCTGTGGTTGTCTAACATAGCCTTTACGCTGCTCTGCGCGATAATCATGGTGGCTGTTACGGCTGCTGCTATGGTGGCCCGCTCGCGTATCAGGCACCCCCGCTTCGTGGTGCCCGTAGCCTTGGGCCTGTTGCTTACAGCGGTGCCTTTGGGACTCTACTTCGTGTTCCTGGTGCTGGGGGTAGGCACCCCGCTCGATGCCCGCTACTTTCTGCCCACCATGGGGCTGGTGGCCGGAGCCGTGTCAGACGCTAACACCAAGGCACTGGGGGCTTACTACGACGGTCTGCGCCACCATGCCCGCCTCTACTTCTACCTCATAGGCAATGGGGCCACACGGGCCGAGGCCATCGGCTACTTTACCCGTCGCTCGCTCAAGCGGGCTGTCATGCCAGGACTTACGCGGATGGGCATCTTAGCCATCGGTACAGCACCGGTTACCATGTGGGTCATGGTGTTCTGCGGACTGCCCGTGGCCACGGCCCTGCTGGCGCAGCTGCTACTCGTCGGACTGACCGTCGCCGTGTCGGTACTGTCGCTGATACTCACGCTGGTATTGGCCCGCCGCTATGCCTTTGACCAATATGACAATATACAGATAGACGCATGAGAAACCTCCTATATGTCCTGTGCCTGTCGCTGACGCTCGCAGCCTGTAATCTGCCTAAGAACGTCAAGCCGCTGGTGTCCCGGTGGGGCGCCGCCCAGTCGGTTAGTACGGAGAAACAGGCCGACGACCGGCAGAAAACTACGGTCGACACCATGCCACTGCCTGCCGCACTGGCAGACCGTCCTGAGCAGATACTGGAGAGGACGGGCTACACGGTATCGTACAACAAGGACACTCGGCTGCCCAACTGGGTGGCCTGGCATCTTACCGCGGCCCACACCGAGGGCCCTTACAAGCGCAAGGGCATTGCCTTTAGTGCTGATGACGAGGTACCCGAGCCCCGCGCCGATACCTACGACTATCAGCGGTCGGGCTATGACCGGGGCCACATGTGTCCCTCGGCCGATAACCGTTGGAGCCAGGAGGCCCAGCGCGACTGCTTCCTGCTGACCAATATCTGTCCGCAGCTCCATGCACTCAACGACGGCGACTGGCGCATCCTGGAGGAACAGTGCCGTAGTTGGGCCCGCCAGTGGGGCGACCTCTACATCGTATGCGGCCCCATCTTGACCCGTCAGCGCCATCGCCGTATCGGCCAGCACCGTGTTACCGTTCCCGAGGCATTCTTCAAGGTCATCGTCTGCCTTAGCGGCACACCCCGCGGTATCGGCTTCATCTACCGCAACGAGCGTGGGCGCCATCCTCAGGCTGAGTATGTTAACAGTATCGACGAGGTAGAACGCATCACGGGCATTGACTTCTTTGCCTCATTGCCCGATGATGTTGAGGACCAGGTAGAGCGCACGGCCCGTCTCGCCGACTGGCAGCAGAGCCTTTAATAAGGCTGCTAAGCATGTGGGCAGACATAAAAAAACGGCAGATTTGCTGATTATATGGAATAAAATGTGTACTTTTGTCGTCCAATGAACACGTCAGAACTACAAAAAATAAAGCAGCGGTATAATATCGTCGGTAATTGTGACGGTTTGAACCACGCATTAGACATCGCCCTGCAGGTGGCACCTACCGACCTGTCGGTACTCATCGTCGGCGAGAGTGGCGTGGGAAAGGAGATTATACCCCGCATCATCCACGACAAT
>CAKPRX010000099.1 GCA_934183135.1 uncultured Prevotella sp. | reverse complement strand
CCCTTGTCCCTGCCATGACCTGAACAGAACAGGATGTAGAGCACCAGACAGATGAACAGTAGCTGTACGGCCAGCCCGCCGTAATACATGGCGGCGCACACCAAGGCACAGGCCATGAAAGCTGCACCAGCAGTGATAAACCATCCGCCTATGACCGACAGCACACCCGTAATGCGGAACACGGCGCTCTCGCGACTCCAAGCCCGGTCGGCCAGCGAGCTACCCATGGCCACCATGAAGGTAACATAGGTGGTAGAGAGCGGCAGCTTATAGTTGGTACCTATGGTGATGAGCATAGAGGCCAGAACCAGGTTTACGGCAGCACGCACCACATCAAAGGCTGCCCTGTCGCCATCGGCCACGTCGACGGGGGAAAAACGGCTGTTTATCCACTGACCCATACGCTGTATCAGGGGTACACCCTGAGTGACACTACCCACGCTGTCGGCTACCGTCTGCACAGTACGTACTATGGCGCGCGCTGCCCGAGACGACCCGAACATCTCCTCGCCCTCGTCCTGGCGCGACAAGTCTACCGAGGTCTGTATCACACGCTGCGCCTTCTTAGACGTAGCCATAGCCACTATCATAATAAGACCGGCTATGAGCAGGAAGAGGGGCGGTGTGGTGGCAGGTTCCATGAGTGATGTCATCATATAGTGCGTGGGTGCTATACCCTGGGCCAGGCCGTGGTTGTAGTAGTCCATGAAACTGTCCAAACCTGCCAGGGGAACACCGATAAAGTTGACCAGGTCATTGCCGGCAAAGGCCATAGCCAGAGCAAAGGTTCCCATCAACACCACAATGCGGAACACATTGACATGCAACACGTGAAGCACCCCCATAAGCACAGTAGCCACCGCCATGGTAAGTCCCATCAGTAGAGGCATATGCCCACCTATCCACACGCGGGCATCGGCAGGTATATAGGGCGAAGAGCCCAGCCCCTTGAGGAATATGAAGTAGGCCAGGATGGTAAAGGCCACACCCCCAAAGAGCGCCACGGCCACCAACCCCCCACGGCTATACTTAAAGGTGAACACAATACGGGTAAGCCACTGTACCACAACACCAAAGACAAAAGCCACGGCTACCGATACAAAGATGGCCAGGATAACGCTGAGCGCCTTGTCGGTATTGAGTAAGTCGTTGATGACCAGCTGGTGGTCGGCAGCCATCTTGATAAGCGACAGCACAAAGGCTCCGCCCAGGAGTTCGAATACCAGTGACACGGTGGTAGAAGTGGGCATGCCCAACGAGTTAAAGACGTTCAACACGATGACGTCGGTAACCATTACGGCCAGGAAGACCACCATCACCTCGCTCATGGCGTAGTGGGTAGGCAGCATAATGCCATGGCGGGCCACATCCATCATGCCCGATGACATGACGGCTCCAATGATGACTCCCAACGAGGCCACCAACAAGATGGTACGGAACGTGGCTACACGGGCACCCACGGCCGACTGCAGGAAGTTTACTGCGTCGTTGCTCACACCCACATAGAGGTCGAAGATGGCCAGGCAGAGCAGGAACACAACGATAAGCAGATAAATAGCACTCATAATTCAGTTCGTATTAATCTTTTTTTTAACCGTGGACAAAGGTAGCGCCACTATATTACGAACCTATTAAGACCATATTACAATCGCGTTACAATTAGCGACTGCCACACCCTATTCCCAAATCAGTCTATACCTATTATATAATATATAGGCACACCACTATCTGCCAGTAAAAAAGACTGCCAAGCCTACCCTGCCATTACAGCGATAATGGCTGTCTGTGAGCGAGCCACAAGTAATTGCCAAGTAAGAATGGCAAAATAGCCAAAAAAGATGACAAGGGGGTTAAAAAACATTAGAGCGACACAAAAAAGCATCATCATTATTAGGTAGTTTACTGAGATTTTTATAACTTTGCGCAATGGAAAGTAGGGCGTGTCGCCCATTAGCGGCGAAGCCATCAAGATATGTAAGGATATTTTTACTGTATTAGTTTTTAACGATATGATTTATTCTAAGGAAGTAGACAACATGTGCGTTGTCGCCAAGGGTCCCAACCACGGACCAGCTCCAATCCCCGAAGAGGGAAAATGGATTCAAGCCAAGGAGATCAAGGACATCTCAGGTTATACCCACGGTGTGGGATGGTGTGCCCCCCAACAGGGAGCCTGCAAGCTCTCGCTCAACATCAAGGAGGGTGTAATTCAGGAGTGTCTCGTCGAGACCATCGGCTGTACAGGTATGACACACTCAGCTGCTATGGCATCAGAGATACTGCCCGGCAAGACTATCCTGGAGGCTCTGAACACTGACCTCGTATGCGACGCTATCAACACAGCCATGCGCGAGCTCTTCCTGCAGATTGTTTACGGCCGCAGCCAGAGCGCCTTCTCTGAGGGTGGTCTCGTTATCGGTGCTGGTCTTGAGGATCTGGGCAAGGGTCTGCGTTCGCAGACTGGCACCCTTTATGGTACCGTAGCCAAAGGTACTCGTTACCTGGAACTTACCGAGGGTTACATCACCCGTATGTTCCTTGACAAGGACAGCCAGGTATGCGGTTACGAATATGTACACCTCGGCAAGATGATGGAGGCCATCAAGGCTGGTATGGATGCCAACGAGGCTGTGAAGAAGTTCACCGGCCGCTATGGCCGTACCACCGCTGAGCAGGGCGTTGTTAAATCTATAGATCCACGTAAAGAATAAGTAAGGAGGAGACACAGCTATGATTAGAAAAGTAAATTATGAAAGCCAGGAGCGCCGCGAGAAGCAGGTACTGGCAGCCCTCAACGCCAACGGAATCAAGAGCGTAGAGGAAGCTAACGAGATATGCGAGGCAGCCGGTGTCGATCCTTATCAGATGTGTGAGGACACCCAGCGCATCTGCTTCGAAAATGCCAAGTGGGCATACGTATGTGGAGCAGCCATCGCCATCAAGAAGGGCGCAAAGACAGCTGCTGACGCTGCCGAGGCCATAGGCATCGGTCTGCAAAGCTTCTGTATTCCCGGTTCGGTAGCCGATGACCGTAAGGTAGGTCTTGGCCACGGTAACCTGGCAGCCCGTCTGCTGCGCGAGGAAACAGAGTGCTTCGCCTTCCTGGCGGGCCACGAGTCATTCGCAGCTGCTGAGGGTGCCATCAAGATTGCCGAGATGGCCAACAAGGTTCGCCGCAAGCCCCTGCGCGTTATCCTTAATGGCCTGGGCAAGGATGCCGCACAGATTATCAGCCGCATCAATGGCTTTACCTATGTACAGACCAAGTTTGACTACTACACAGGTGAGGTTAATGTGGTTCGCGAGATAGCTTACAGCGATGGTCCCCGTGCCAAGGTTAAGTGCTACGGTGCCGATGATGTACGCGAGGGTGTAGCCATCCTCTGGCGCGAGAATGTTGACGTGTCTATTACTGGTAACTCTACCAACCCCACCCGTTTCCAGCACCCTGTAGCCGGAACCTATAAGAAGGAGCGCCTGGCAGCAGGCAAGCCTTACTTCTCAGTTGCTTCCGGTGGTGGTACGGGCCGTACCCTGCATCCCGATAACATGGCCGCAGGTCCCGCTTCTTACGGTATGACCGACACCATGGGCCGTATGCACTCTGACGCTCAGTTCGCAGGTTCTTCTTCAGTTCCTGCCCACGTAGAGATGATGGGCTTCCTCGGTATGGGTAACAACCCTATGGTAGGTGCTACTGTAGCTATCGCCGTAGCTATCGACCTCGCTCTTAACAAGAAGTAATCACAATACTTCAGGAACATACATTCCCCATGGCCGAGAGGCTATGGGGATTTTTTGTATCCATTCTCGCCTAATTCTACAGCCCATTGGCAGCCCAAAAGCCAACAATTCTAAAACGAGCTGCAAGTTTACGCTAAATTCCTGGCTGTCATCAGGCTGCCCAGCACTGACGCACGACGCTCCTATAACCCTGCGAGGGGTATAGGAGCGTCGTGCTGTCTTATAAAGTGAGCCAGGAGGCTGGCCGGAGCCATCTCCCTTAGCCTAATGGTCAGAATGAGTAAGAGAAACCTAACGAGGCGTACTCCTTGTACTGGAAATAGCCATGGTGGTCATCGCGTGTACGAGCATCGTCAAAGCGGGGATACACAAAGATGTTACTTGAAATCCACTTATTGAAGCGGAATGTGAAAGTATTCTCCCATTCCAACTCGGCACGTTCGTAGGTGGTGTAACCGTAAAGGCGAGTTTTCCAACAGATATTATCAGAGAACTTCCAGTTCATATCGACCGTAAACTGCGAACCGAAGTTATGTAACTGGTGCCGGCCCGCGTCAATACCGTAACGACTGGCCAGTTCTACACGATTGACATAACGGAAGTTATAAGCTAATGGAGCCAAGTGTATTGACCCCGTCAGACGGTTCTTAAACCAACTGGCATTATAGTCCATACCGATAGAAATGTTGACGTTAAGCGGGCCTAAGAAATCTGTGGTAACCGTATTAGAGTTACTGTCCCACTGGCGCATAAACTGAGTATACGCTATCATCTGCATGGTGTAATACCACCGCTTAGTGGCCTGCAATCCCAGCTTACTGGTCAAGCGCAGCAAGTTTTCACTTACCTTCAGGCTATGGAGAGTGTCCTGACGCGAAGTCTGGAAGCCCAACTTAACCTCCAGCTTGTTGTCCCAACGCACTTTCTGCTTGTTGTTATAATTGGCATTGAGCGTGAGCGACCCTACCATTGAGTAATTGCTCTCACCCCCCTTGTACCAGTTAGAGGAGATATAGTTCTGAAGAAACTGAAGATAGTAATCGCCCGAATAGTTCCAGAAGTTGGGCTTCAGCACCACCAAGTCCATGGGAGCCACCGTGGCATCCTCTGGCTTCGGCGCCACTTTCTCTACTATCTCCGGAGCATGGTTTACATTGACCGTAACGGGCTGGCGTATATCCCCAGCCTTATCGAGCTGGCTCTCGGTGCTTTTCACCAGATCCGGACGATACAAATACAGATTTAACAAAGCCTCATCAAGTTCGGTAGTGGTACTATTCAGGTCGAAAAAGCGGTGAGGCACCCCCCTATAGAATGTCGCAGGCATAAACAGCGTATTGTATTCTATGCCCAAGGCTTTCGGGGCAGGTACAGTCATCATGGGAACAAATCCGACAATATCCATAGAGTCCTGATGAGCCCTGTATTGGGTGAGCGAGTCCATATATTGAGTTACAATGTCCTTCGTGGTGTGCGGCAACCGATGACCTGTATGCGTACGTGTCTGGGCTACAGCCATAAGGGCGCCACCCATAAATCCGGCCAGTAAGGCTGTCAATGTTTTTATCCTCATACCTTATTTATATATACATTTTACCGATACAAAGGTAGTAGAAACAGCCAATAGGACAAAGAAAAACACGAAGTTTTTTCATCCCTCCAGCCAAGCAGACCAGAAACTTCCCCTTTTCCATATCAGCTACCAGCCCAAAGCCGCTTCTCTTTTATCCGCCAAAGCCATTAAGGCTGCGATAAAAAGGTAGTTTTTCTTTGCAGAGTTCATTTTATTATTGTAATTTTGCATCTTGAACGTATAATTAATTTACACAGTCGTGGCAGATACAAAGTATATTTTTGTGACAGGCGGTGTAGTTTCTTCACTTGGTAAAGGAATTATTTCATCGTCTATTGGTAAGCTTCTTCAAGCAAGAGGCTACAACATCACCATCCAGAAGTTTGACCCCTACATCAACATCGACCCCGGTACCCTTAATCCTTATGAGCATGGCGAATGTTACGTCACTGCCGACGGCATGGAGACTGACTTGGACTTGGGGCACTATGAGCGCTTTACGGGTATACAGACCACCAAGGCCAACTCGATGACCACAGGACGCATCTATAAAAGCGTAATAGATAAAGAGCGCCGCGGCGACTACCTGGGCAAAACCATCCAGGTGGTTCCCCATATTACAGATGAAATCAAACGCAACATCAAGATGCTGGGGCAGCGCTATCACTACGACTTTGTCATTACCGAAATAGGCGGCACCATCGGCGATATAGAGAGTGCCCCGTTCATGGAGGCCATCAGACAGATGAAATGGGAACTGGGCAAGCAAGCCGTCAACGTACACCTTACGTATGTACCCTACCTGAAAGCAGCAGGCGAGCTTAAAACCAAGCCCACCCAACATAGCGTCAAGGAACTGCAGAGCGTGGGCATCCAGCCCGACATTCTGATTCTGCGAACCGAGAAATACCTTTCCGACCAGGTTCGCAAGAAGGTAGCTGCTTTCTGTAACGTCGACTTCGACTGCGTAATCCAGAGCGAAGACCTGTCGTGTATCTACGAAGTTCCTGTTTACATGCAAGACCAGGGGCTCGACACTGCCATTCTACGCAAAGTAGAAGAACCCATAGGCGAGAAGCCCGCCCTGGGACCATGGCGCCAGTTCTTAGAGCGCCGCAAGAAAGCCACCGAGACGGTCAATATCGGCCTTGTAGGCAAATACGACTTACAGGATGCTTACAAGAGTATTCGTGAGAGCCTGTCGCAAGCCGGCACTTACAACGATTATAAAGTTATTATTAACTATATCAACTCAGAGAAAATAACCGAGGATAATGTGGCCGAACTGCTCAAAGGACAGGACGGCATTATGATATGCCCTGGATTTGGCCAGCGTGGTATCGAAGGCAAGCTCATTGCAGCCCATTACACCCGAACACACAACATACCTACCTTTGGCATCTGCCTGGGCATGCAGATGATGGTTATTGAGTTCGCCCGTAACGTCTTAGGCTATGCCGACGCCAACAGCCGTGAGATGGACGAGAAGACCGACCACAACGTGATAGATATCATGGAAGAGCAGAAGAACATCACCAATATGGGCGGCACTATGCGTCTCGGTCAGTACGAATGTGTTTTGCGCCAGGGTTCCCGCACTTTCGACATTTATAAGAAAGAGAACATACGCGAGCGCCATCGCCACCGCTACGAGTTCAACAACGCTTACCTCACGCAGTTTGAGCGTGCCGGCATGATGTGCGTAGGCCGCAACCCAGAGAGCGACCTTGTTGAAGTCGTTGAAATACCCAGTTTGAAGTGGTATATAGGCACCCAGTACCACCCCGAGTATCAGAGCACGGTACTGAAACCACACCCGCTCTTCGTAGACTTCGTAAAACACGC
>CAKPRX010000098.1 GCA_934183135.1 uncultured Prevotella sp. | reverse complement strand
GTGCCCGCAAGACAACAAGCCCGAATACGCCTTTATCGGGCGCAGTAACGTAGGCAAGTCGAGCCTTATCAACATGCTATGCAACCACAAGGGACTGGCCAAGACCAGCGCCACCCCCGGCAAGACACTGCTCATAAACCACTTTATCATCAATGGCGAGTGGTACCTGGTAGACCTGCCCGGATATGGTTACGCCAAGCGGTCCAAGTCGGTCCAGGAACAGTTGCAGCGCATGATCAGCAGCTATATACTGCAGCGCGAGCAACTGGTCAACGTGTTTGTGCTGGTAGACATACGCCACAGCCAGCAGAAGATAGACCGCGAGTTTGTAGACTGGCTCGGCATGAGCGGCGTGCCGTTCAGCATAGTATTCACCAAGGCCGACAAGTTAGGCCCCGTCAAGGCCAGGCAGAACGCGCAGGCCTGGATGGACGCGCTGAAAGACACGTGGGAGACGCTGCCCCCTTACTTCATCACCAGTAGTGAGAAGCACACCGGCCGCGAGGAGCTGCTCGACTACATAGCGTCTGTCAACCATCAGCTAAACGGCGAGGAGAACCGGTAAGTACGCCATGGCAACAGCAAACACGATACTCGACGTACAGAGGCTGTCCAAGCGGTTTGGGGCAAGGGTGCTCTTCAGCGACCTGTCGTTCTCTATAGCCGAGGGACAGAAGGTGGGACTCATAGCGCGCAACGGCACGGGCAAATCGACCCTGCTCTCGCTACTCACGGGCCACGAGCAGCCCGACAGCGGACAGATAGTGTACCGCAAGGGGGTACGCGTGGGCTACCTGGAGCAGCAGCCCAGCTACAATCCTGACGACACGGTCATAGATGCCTGTTCCAATCACCATGGCGACGAGGCCCTCATCGTCAAGGCACGGCAGATACTCACCCAGCTACACATAACCGACCTGCAGCAGCCTATGGGCCAACTGAGCGGAGGACAGCGCAAACGGGTGGCGCTGGCCAATGTGCTGATAGAGCAGCCCGACCTGCTGATACTGGACGAGCCCACCAACCACCTGGACATGGCCATGACCGAATGGCTTGAGGGCTATCTGGCCCGAGCCACCCTGACCCTGCTCATGGTGACCCACGACCGCTACTTCCTGGACCACGTGTGTAGCGTGATACTGGAGATAGACGACCACACCATCTACTCGTACAGGGGCAACTACAGCTACTATCTGGCCAAGCGCCAGGAGCGCATAGACACCCAGCGCGCCGAGCAGGCACGGGCTGCCAACCTGTACCGCAAGGAGCTGGAATGGATGCGCCGTATGCCACAGGCTCGCGGACACAAGGCCCGTTATCGCGAGGAGGCTTTCTACGAACTGCAGGAACGCGCCCACCGCCGCATAGAGGAGCGCCAGATGCGTCTCAAGGCCACCCAGGTCTACATAGGGTCCAAGATATTCGAGTTCGACGACGTGTGCAAGGCCTTCGGCCCCGGCCACATCATACTGAACCACTTCAGCTACCACTTTGCCCGTTTCGAGAAGATGGGCATCGTGGGCCCCAACGGCACGGGCAAGTCTACCTTTGTCAAACTGCTCCTCGGTTTGCAACAAGCTGACAGCGGACATATCGACGTGGGACAGACGGTACGCTTCGGCTACTACTCGCAGGACGGACTGCAGTTTGACGAGCAGCAACGCGTCATAGACATCATCACCCAGCGCGCCGACTACGTAGACTTAGGCGGCGGACAGCGCCTCTCGGCCTCGCAGCTGCTGCAGCGGTTCCTCTTCACCCCCGAAGAGCAGTACGACTATGTGTACAAGCTCAGTGGCGGACAGCGCCGCAAGCTCTACCTGTGTACGGTACTCATGGAGAGCCCCAACTTCCTGGTCCTGGATGAGCCGACCAACGACCTGGACATACAGACACTGCAGGCGCTGGAGGACTATCTACAGGACTTCCCGGGATGTGTCATCGTGGTGAGCCACGACCGCTACTTTATGGACCGGGTGGTAGACCACATCCTGGTGTTTGCCGGACAGGGGGACGTAACCGACTTTCCCGGCAACTATACCCAGTATCGCCAGTACTCGGCCATGCAGTCCAAGGAGCAGGCTAAGGCAGAGAACGCCCCACGCGAGAAAAAAGACTATCACAACGACACCCGACGCCGGCTCTCGTACAAGGAGAAACGCGAACTGGAGCAGCTGGAAAAGGATATAGATGCCCTGGAGAAACAGCAGCGGCAGATAGAGGCCGAACTATGTAGCGGCACGCTCAGCGTGGAAGAGCTGACGGAGAAGAGCCGGCTGCTGCCCAAACTCAAGGCCGAGGCCGACACCAAGTCGGAACGGTGGCTGGAACTCAGCGAGATAGAGGGCTGACACCATACCGGACAACTATACTGGACCCGCCTATGTACACAGCTATAAGATATGCCCTGACCGTGGCCCTGTCGCTCATCGCGCTGAGCGCAGCGGCCCGCAAGAACCACGACACGCCCATAGGGCGCGGACTGAACACCATAACCCAGGAGGCCGCCAAAGCTCATGTGGGCTTTCTGGCTCACGACCTGTTAGAGGGCCGACGTGCCGGCGAGCGCGGGTCGCAGATAGCCCAGCTCTACCTGCAGACCCAGATGAGCCTGCTGGGAATACGGCCGCTCCATCCGACGGGCTACCGTCAGCCCTTTACGGCCGTCGGAAGCCCAAGGCTGCACCGCGTACCCCGCTACTTTGTCGAGCCCGACTCGGTAGACTCGCTCCGCCGGCTACCCCACTGCCAACTGGCCATGGCCAACATCCTGGGCATGCTGCCCGGTACCCAGCCCGACGAGTATGTGGTCGTGGGTGCCCATCTGGACCACGAGGGTATGGACCCTCAGCTCTGCGGCGACAACATATACAACGGGGCCGACGACAATGCGTCGGGGCTGAGTGCCATATTGCAGATTATGAAAGCACTGGCAACCGCTGGCCAGCAGCCACGGCGTACCATTATCTTTGCCTTTTGGGACGGCGAGGAGTTAGGACTGCTGGGCTCGCGCTACTTTGTCAGCCATTTTCAGGCCATGAGCAAGGTGCGTGGCTACCTCAACTTCGACATGGTCGGGGGCAACCATCTGCCCAGCGACCCCTGGCACGTGGTCTACTTCTACAGCGCCAGCCACCCACGGTTTGGCCAATGGCTGCAGAGCGACATACACGACTATCGGCTAAGGCTGCATCCCGACTACCGGGCCTGGGACAACCCCGTAGGCGGAAGCGACCAAGGCTCCTTTGCCCGCCATGGCGTGCCCATCATCTGGTATCACACCGACGCCCAGCCCCACTACAACCAGCCCAGCGACGAGGCTCAGACGCTCAACTACCCCAAGTTGGCCGACATTACGCGTGCCGCCTACCTCACGGTATGGCACCTGGCCAACGACGAGCTATAGCCACCGCCCGCATCGCCACCAGGCATCCACGGGCCGTAGCCCCCTCTGCCCCATCAGCCCATTCGGACTGCCGGAGCCTCGCTCTATAACAACAAGGCAGGTGGCAGGGACTACCCCGCCCACAGTTTACCGGGGAACAGGTGTTTTTCTGGACAAAAAGGAGATGGGTTTCATTTTTTTTACCTAATTTTGCTGCCGATATGATAGTTAAGGTTAAAGACCAGGCGCTGGCTCAGGCAGCCACGCAGGGCATGGACGAATTTGTACAGACAATAGTAGATGCCATCTATCAGGCGATAGGAGGCCATCTGGATGCTGAGACTATGGCCAAGCTCAACGCTGACCAAATAACACTGCTGGGGTATGTGGCCCTACGCGACGAACTGATGGACGGCGGTTTCGTACAGCTCATACACAATGGCTGGGGCGGTTTCATCTTCAACAACCCCTTTGACAAGGCTGTGCGCGGCTGGGGCTTGCCCAACCTGTGTAGCCTGATACGCCACGCCCACAAGTTATACTCTAAATATCACGAGGATATAGAGCGCGACTGTACCGATGACGAGTTTATGGCCATGTTCGAACGCTATCCCGAGTTTGACGACCTGGATGACCAGTTTGTCGAAGGCGAAGAGGGCTTCACCTCGACCGTCGCCCACTACGTAGACGACCATCTGGACCGTTTCTGCGAGATAGAGCCTTAACCATAATATAATAAGGAAAGGAGCGACAATGAACAAGCAAGAACAGGACATACGCCGCAAGAGCCCCGTACAGATACGCAACAAGAAAGCCTCGTTCGAGTATTTCTTCATGGACACCTATACCGCGGGAATGGTTCTTACCGGCACCGAGATAAAGTCTATACGCGCCGGAAAGGCTTCGCTGGTAGACACCTACTGTGTCATAGACCGTGGCGAGATATGGGTTAAGGGCATGAACATATCGCCCTATTTCTACGGGTCGTTCTCGAACCACGAGGCTAAGGGAGACCGCAAGCTATTACTGCACAAGCGCGAGATACGCCGCCTCGAGGCGGCAAGCAAGGACGTGGGCTTCACCATCGTGCCCGTGCTCATCTTCATCGACGAGCACGGCCGCGCCAAAATGGACATCGCCTTAGCGCGCGGTAAGAAAGAGTACGACAAGCGGCAGACCTTAAAGGAGAAAGAAGACCGACGCGAGATGGACCGCGTACGCAAGCACTTCTGACAGCACGCCACAGGACAAGCCGCAGTACGCCACAGGACAAGCGCGAAAAAGAGCTGGTATTTTCTTGGTATTCTCTCCATTTTGGAGTAATTTTGCAAAGTTTTTGATAGACCATTTAAGATATGTTTCAGAAGAAAAGACGCTGGCACTGTCTGCCAGGACAGGAGCCCACAGAACTGGATCAGAAGGTAATGTACTGGGAGTCGAAAGGAAAAGAGGTGCCCACACGCGACCTCGTCAAGACCCCCGAACAGATAGAGGGCATACGCCGAAGCGGCGTGGTCAACACAGGCTGCCTGGACGAAGTGGCCCGCCAGATACACGCTGGCATGAATACACAGGAGATAGATGACATCTGCATGCAGTACTGCAAGGAACACAATGCCATTCCGGCCTGCCTGAACTATGAGGGCTATCCCAAGAGTGTATGCACATCGATTAACGAAGTGGTATGCCACGGCATACCCAAGGTGGAGGATGTGCTGCAGGAGGGCGACATTGTCAATGTAGACATGACGACCATCGTAGACGGCTACTTTGCCGATGCCTCGCGTATGTTTATAATAGGCAAGACCTCGCCTGAGAAAGAGCAGCTGGTACGGGTGGCCAAGGAGTGTCTGGAAATAGGCATGGAGGCTGCCCAGCCTTATAGTTTCGTCGGCGACATCGGCCATGCCATCCAGAAACATGCCGAGAAATACGGCTATGGCGTGGTTCGCGACCTGTGCGGACATGGCGTAGGACTGAAATTCCATGAAGAGCCAGACGTTCTGCACTTCGGCCATCGGGGTACCGGCATGCTATTGGTTCCCGGCATGGTATTCACCATTGAACCCATGATCAACATGGGCACTTGGAAAGTATTTATCGACGCTGACGACCCCTATGGATGGGAGGTTATCTCTGGCGATGAGAAGCCCTCGGCACAATGGGAGCACACCCTGCTGATGACTGACCATGGAGTAGAGGTTCTTACACACTGATAAAGATGGACGATATATATATATTAGGTATAGAGTCGTCGTGTGACGACACATCGGCAGCCGTTCTGAAGAACGGTGTGCTGCTGAGCAATGTAACGGCCTCGCAGGAGGTACACCGGGCCTATGGTGGCGTGGTGCCCGAACTGGCCTCGCGCGCACATCAGCAGAACATCGTCCCGGTAGTAGACCAGGCCATACAGCGTGCCGGCATTACCAAAGAGCAGCTGTCGGCCATCGCCTTCACACGTGGCCCCGGACTGATGGGGTCGCTCTTGGTGGGTGTCAACTTTGCCAAAGGTTTTTCGCGGGCACTCGGCATCCCCCTGATAGATGTCAATCATCTCCAGGGACATGTCATGGCACATTTTATCAAGGAGAGCGACGACGACACCGACCAACCGCCCCTGCCTTTTATCTGCCTGCTCGTATCGGGGGGCAACTCGCAGATAGTACGCGTCAATGCCTACAATGATATGGAGGTACTGGGGCAGACCATCGACGATGCAGCCGGAGAGGCCATTGACAAGTGTTCCAAGGTAATGGGACTGGGCTATCCTGGCGGCCCCATCATCGACCGTCTGGCCCGCCAGGGCAATCCGCATGCCTACCACTTCTCGGAGCCACACATTCCGGGGCTCGACTATAGTTTCTCGGGACTGAAGACCTCATTCCTCTATAATATGCGGGAATGGGTGGCCGAAGACCCAGACTTTATAGAGCACCACAAGGAAGACATCGCGGCAAGCCTGGAGTACACCATCGTAGACATACTGATGAAAAAACTCCGGCTGGCCGTTAAGCAGACGGGCATAACCCATGTAGCTGTAGCCGGAGGAGTATCGGCCAACAATGGCCTACGCAACGCCTTTAGGGAGCATGCCCAAAAGTATGGATGGACGATTTACATTCCGAAGTTCAGTTATACCACGGACAACGCAGCCATGATAGCCTGCGTGGGCACGTTCAAATATCGCGACCGCGACTTTGCCAGCATCGACCTGCCGGCCTTTAGCAAGGTTACATTCAAATAAAACATATTTTTATTAAACTCTTATATCAGTGGAATTAGAAAGCAAAATACTCAGTAAGGAGATTCTCCAGTATCTGTACGACAATGGCAAGACCCTGGCCACAGCCGAGAGCTGCACAGGTGGGCGCATAGCCGAAACCATTATAGCCTCGCCGGGGGCATCTAACTACTTCAAAGGTGGTATAGTATCTTATAGCGATGACATCAAAGTGTCTCTTTTAGGGGTAGACGCAGAAGTAATAGCCCAGCATACTGCCGTATGCGAGGAAGTGGCCATCCAGATGGTAAAGGGGGCTTGTAAAGCGCTGCAAGCCGACTATGCCATATCGGCTACAGGCGTTGCAGGTCCCGGCGGTGCCACCCCCGGTAACCCAGTAGGCACAATCTGGATAGGCTATGGCTCTGCCGATGATGTACACACGCTCAAGCTGACCGAAGACAACGGCCGCGACCTCAACATCGCCCATGCCACCAATACTGCCTTGCGTCTATTCTTGGAATACTATCGCGAGAAAAACCCTGTACCGTCTGACGATGAAGCGAGTAGCAAATAACAATAAAAAAAGCTAAAAAACAAATTCTTTTGCCATTTGTTTTGTTTTTTCCGAAAATATTCGTAATTTTGCACTCTGTTTGGAATAAGTATCTAATTTAGAATCAAAAATTAAGGATAGTAATGTCTAAGATTTGTCAAATCACGGGTAAGAAGGCACAGTTAGGTTGCAATGTGTCTCACTCAAAGCATCGCACAAAGCGCAGTTTTGACG
>CAKPRX010000097.1 GCA_934183135.1 uncultured Prevotella sp. | reverse complement strand
AAAAAAATGACCATCGCGGCGGCCCTAAAAACCATCCTCGCCAGAGCCGAAAATAGAGACGGAAAAGGTGCTAAATGCCCCTATTTTGTAAAAGTTTGTCACTTTTACAGTCCTCGCGATGTCCCGAAATGCCCCCAACGGGCCCCAAAACCGTCCTGGATTGTTGAAGAAATCTGGAATTTGCGCCCCGAAAAGCGGCCGTTACGACTGTATATTTATACATTTCATCCTCTCGTTTTGCATAAATATACAGTCGCGTGTAAAGGTTTTTCACAGTTCATACCACATCCGCTGCCCGCAGTGTGCCCCGCACCAGAGAGCAACTACTCGCGGCTAATCTGGATGATGTAGCCCGTACCGCTCAGGAACTGGTCGGCCAAGAGCTTGTAACCAGAACCATTGGTAAGCTCGGGGCCACGGCCCACGAAACCCAGCTGGGCCATCTCCCTCCGCAGCCGGGTGTAGACACCCTCGTCGGTCATCGAGATGCTCACCAGGGTCGAGGTGGCTGGCTGGCCCTCGCCGGCTATCGTTACCAGGGTGGCCTTGGGCGAGGTCTGGGCCACTATGCTGCCCATGTCGTCGACATCGCATCCCTGGGTGTACATCACGGCACGGCCCTGCTGGTAGATGCCCTCGCGGCTGCTGCGGCTATAGCCCATACGGCGCATCATGCGGTCTATGCCGTCACCATCGTGCAGACCGGTGATAACACCCCTGTCGGTCTCGACCATGCGGGCCAAGTCTATGGCGCGGTCTATGGATATACACTTCATCTCGGCCTCGGCGGGGGTAGCGGCCTGGCCGAGACGGGCCTCAGCCTCCTGCTGTTCCTGTTGCTGGGCAGCAACGGCGGCAGGTTTTTTCTGATGACAAGCAGCCAAGGAAAGTATCAGCCCAAGGGCTGCCAGTACTCCCGCTGACCTATTGTAAAGGGGAAAGCGTCTCATAAAACAGATTATTTTGTCTGCGAAGATAGGCAGAAATACTGAGAACAGAGCACCTTTCGGTGAAAAAATGTGTAATT
Source organism: uncultured Prevotella sp. (assembly GCA_934183135.1). Lineage (GTDB taxonomy): Bacteria > Bacteroidota > Bacteroidia > Bacteroidales > Bacteroidaceae > Prevotella. Next base: position 6,428 of record CAKPRX010000097.1, on the reverse strand, counting down.
TTGTCTCCAGTATGGACAACACTGGTTTTACATCGGCCATCCTGGCTTGGTTTGCCCGCAACGGGCGCGAGCTGCCCTGGCGCGGCATAGGCGACCCCTATGCCATCTGGCTGTCAGAGATAATCCTGCAGCAGACACGCATCAGCCAGGGCACAGCCTACTGGCACCGGTTCATGGCGGCCTATCCCACGGTAGAGAGTCTGGCTGCCGCCACCGAGGACGAGGTGCTCAAACTGTGGCAGGGGCTGGGCTACTACTCGCGTGCCCGCAATCTGCATGCGGCTGCCCAGGCCATAGCGGCACGTGGGGCTTTTCCAGACAGCTACAAGGAGATAAGGCAGCTCAAGGGCGTGGGCGACTATACGGCGGCGGCCATAGCCTCGATGGCTTTCGGGCTGCCCTACGCGGCCGTCGACGGCAACGTGTACCGCGTGCTGGCACGCCATTACGCCATCGACACGCCTATCAACACCACCCAGGGCAAGCGCCAGTTCCAGCTCCTGGCCGACGAGCTGTGTCCGCCCCGACAGGCAGGCACCTGGAACCAGGCCATGATGGACTTCGGTGCCCTGCAGTGTACCCCTAAGCATCCGGCCTGCGCCACCTGTCCGCTGGCCGATACGTGCGAGGCTTACCGCCAGGGCCACCCCGAGACCTATCCTGTCAAGGAGCAGAAGCTGAAGCGTCGCACGCGCTATCTCACCTATTATTATATAGAGCGCGCAGGGCGTGTGCTCTTCCACCGTCGGCCGGCCGGCGATATATGGCAGGGCCTGTGGGAACCCGTGGTGGTAGAGGGCACCGATAAGACCATAGCTCAGGCACCCGACATGGTAAAGCACGTGCTGACCCACCAGACACTCTATGCCCGCATGGTGCCCATAGATGCCTCGGCCATGCCGGCCGACGCTCCCCTACCCTATGGTCTGCCATCGTTAGACACCCTCAGCGAGCGCTACCACTGGGCCACACCCCAGGAGACAGAGGGCTACGCCCTGCCACGGTTAGTAGACTTGCTCATAGAGCGACTCATGTCGCAGCGCAGATAGTTGCTATCTATTACATCATGCAGTAGGGACACAGGAGCCACTCGGGCATCTGTATTTGCCTGTTAAAAAAAAATAAAAAGATACCATTAAGCACGTACGTATCAGCTTTTTTGCGTAAATTGCCACCGATAAACCAACCTAATAAACAACTGCGACATGAAAAGACTATTATTCCTATTAGTATTGTGCAGTGCTATAGTATCTGCCAATGCACAGACAAGTGGCAAAATCAGCCTTACATCCGTAACTATGGGACATGGCGGCACCGTGACGGCAGACAGGTACAACCTGCGGGGCAATATGCCGCCAGCGTGGCTCCACAACAAAGTAACGCCCGAACAGTACGACACACTGACCATGCTCAACATGATAGCCAGTGTGAACTATGACCTGCTTAAAGGCTATAACACTGACAAGCGCGACATTGACACCATAATGGCGCAGGTACCCAAGGCGATAGACCGGTTTATGAACGACACGGCTTTCAACAAGCGTACAGACAACATCTTCAAGGCCACGGTCTACTCACTGACACCGAAACTTATCAGTTGGCAGAATCTATCTAAGACTACCGCCGAAGCCCGATACCTGCTCTACTCTTCCATTGACGGCTACGATGCCCATGTAGTACTGACGGCCACCCTGCACAAGGACAAAAAGACCGGCAGCTATACCTCCAGCCAATACAGGATAGAGGGTTACAGCATGGGCGGAGCCAAGGTAGACTGCCAAATAACGGTAACCGACCTACGCGCACACGCCAGCGACGAGTGTAAGCAAATCAGCATCGGCAAAGGCAAAACAGCCTCAAGTATAATCATAACGGGCAGCATCGACTTTACCGACCCCTTAGGCAACAAGCACCATGAGCCCATAGACCGCAACCTGCTCTTCGAGCTGCAGCCATAGCGGCCTACCCCATTTCCATGCCATAAGCGCACTGTGCGACACTCTCCAAAGTGTAGCGCAGTGCGCTTCTGGTTAATAGAGTCACCCTCCACCAGGACACAGACTGCCAGAGGGCCGGAAATAAAAAAACGGCGCATTTGTTTTGCCACGTCTATGGTTTTGTCTAACTTTGCACCCGGAATACAAGGTGTATTCTAAGGGGTGCTGGAGCCTATTGCTCCGGCTGAGATTATACCCATCGAACCTGAAACGGGTAATGCCGACGCAGGGAACTATCCCCTTTTAAGTATTTTATAACAACTGTAAGGACAATGAAAAAGATTGTTTGCATGGTGGCCGTGTGCTTGGGCACAGTCGGCGCTTATGCACAGGCACAGACCGACTCGCTGCGACTCTTCAAGTTGCAGGAGGTGGTAGTAAAGGGTGTGCGCGCGCAGAAAAACGCCCCCTTCGCAGTAGCTAACATCAAGAAGGCCGAGCTTAGCAGCTTCGGCAAGACGGGCAGAGAGCTGCCTTTCCTCTTCGCTAACACTCCGGGCGTGCTGGCCTGGAGCGAGAATGGTACAGGCATAGGTACCAGCCACATACGCATACGTGGCGCTGCCGACAGCCGTATCAACGTGACGCTGGACGGCGTGGCCCTCAACTCGCCCGAGGACGAGTGCGTATTCTGGGCCAACATGAACTCGTACGCCAGCCTGATGGGCTCGGCCCAGATACAGCGCGGCGTAGGTACGTCGACCAATGGCGACGGTGCCTTCGGCGGAACCATCTCGCTGGCCACGGCAGCCCCCAGCCTGACCCCATCGCTTGAGGTAAACGGCGGCTACGGCACCTACAACTCGTACAACGTGGGCATGAACTTCTCTTCGGGCCTGCTCTGGAACCGCCTGGTGTTCAACGGTGCCTACCACGAGAGCCGCACAGATGGCTTCATGCACGGCACGGCAGGCCGCTCGGGCTCGTACCTTGGCGCGCTTACCTACTATGGCGACAAGTTTACCCTGAGCTATAAGAACCTGGGCAACTTTGAGAAGACCGGCCAGGCCTGGAGTGGTGCCACGGGTGGCAACGACGACGCCACGCTGGTGGCCGACGGCATCTATACCTATAAGGATATGTACAAGCACGGTCTGGGCCGCTACAACTATCTCTACGAGGGACTGGTGTTCGACGACGATGCCTACGCTTTCCCCAAGGACGCCAACGGCAACTACCAGACCTACCGCTACAAGATGAGCAACGGCAGCCTGTGGAACAAGACCACCGACAACTTCTACCAGAACCACAACATCCTCTCGGCCGCGTTCACCCCCTCGGCCCACTGGAGCCACCATGTGGCCCTGCACTACACCTACGGATATGGCTACTATGCCGAGCTGAAGCCCAGCTGCAAGTTCAGCAAGTTCGGACTTACCTACTACGACCGCGACGGCAACTTTGTCAAGCGCTCTGACTTTATCCGCAAGAAGGGCCTCGCCCAGAACACCTACGGTCTGGTGTACAACGCCAACTATAAGGACGACGAGTGGGACGTTGTGGGCGGTCTGAACCTGCAGCAGTTCCGCGGCAGCCACTTCGGCTACCTCACCTATATTGCCAATGAGGACGCCAACGCCCAGTATCGCGCCAATGGCGACTACCAGTACTACGACTCCAAGGCCCGCAAGGACGACTACTCTGCGTTCATCAAGGCCACCCTGCGCCTCAGCCAGTCATGGGATATGTTCGGCGACGTACAGTATCGCCACGTGGGCTACAAGACCGATGGCAAGAACGACAAGTTCTACGCTCAGGCCGACGGCACCTACAAGAACCAGATGCTGGACATCCACGCCAGCTACAATTTCGTGAACCCCAAGGCCGGTATCAGCTTCCACCAGGACGGCCACAAGGCCTACTTCTCGGTAGCCTACGCCAGCCGCGAGCCCGAGCGCAACAACTTTACCGACAACGGCAGCTACGCCGCGCCCAGCGCCGAGCATCTGATAGACTACGAGCTGGGCTACAGCTACAGCGCCACCAACTGGAATGCCGGCCTGAACCTGTACTACATGGACTACAAGGACCAGTTTGTACAGACGGGCGCCCAGAGCGATATAGGCGAGAACCTCACCACCAACATAGACAAGAGCTACCGCGCCGGTGTCGAGCTCAATGCCGACTGGTCGCCCCTGTCGTGGCTCAACGTGGCCGGTAACGCCGCCCTGTCGGTTAACCGTCTGAAGAATTTCGACCAGTACTACGAGAACTGGGACGACGAGGACAGTCCTGCCAAGGTACACTACGACAAGTCGACACTGGCCTTCTCGCCCTCGACACTGCTCAATGGCTTCGTGACCGTACACAAGGGCGGTTTCCAGGCCGTATGGCACACAAACTTCGTGAGCCGCCAGTACCTGGACAACACCGAGACTGCCCTGCGCTCGCTGCCCTGCTACTCGCAGACCAACGTCAACCTGAGCTATACCCTCAACAAGATAGCCGGTGTCAAGGAGGCTGTGCTGGGACTCAACCTGTACAACATCTTCGACCGTCACTATGCCGCATCGGGATGGGTTTACAACGCCGTGGGCTACGGCCAGTACACCACCGACAAGCCTTACACCCAGCTGGGCTACATGCCTATGGCCGGATTTACGATGATGGGCACCGTAACCCTGCGTTTCTAACCCGTAGACAGACAGCATGGAGACATTTCTCATAGACCACTGGCTCGACATCACCACTACCCTGCTGGGGCTGGCCTACATCCTGCTGGAGTACCATGCCTCGGTGTGGCTCTGGCCCGTGGGCTTTGCCATGCAGGCCCTGGGCATCGTGCTCTACTACGACAAGGGGCTCTATGCCGACTGCGGCATGGAGCTATACTACATCGGTATGACGTGCTATGGCTTCTACGCCTGGACACGCGGCCACAGACGGGGCAGCCAGCAGCCTGCCCAGGACAAGGACAGGCCCATTACCCACTTTGACCGACGGCTGGTGCTGCCATGGACGCTCGTCACCGCCGCGCTGTGGGTGTCCATCTGGTACCTGCTGGCTTACCACACCGACTCGCGCGTACCCGTAGCCGACAGTTTTACCACGGCACTGAGCATCGTGGGCATCTGGGCCCTGGCGCGCAAGTATCTGGAGCAATGGCTCATCTGGATAGCGGTAGACGTGGTTACCTGCTGTCTCTACTTCTACAAGGACATACCCTTCAAGGCCAGCCTCTACGGCCTGTATGTCATCATCGCCATAGCCGGCTACATGCGCTGGCGCAGGCTGATGAAGCAGAAGGCTTAGGGACATCGTGCCCTGTATACTGAGGAGAGCGAACCCCTCGGCCATGGCCGAGGGTTCGCTCTCTTTTTGTTTCTCCCTGTCTTCTATCCGCATCCGCGGTAGACAACAAAGGCACAAGAGTGCGCATGCCGGACAGCCCCGCCAGGGCGTTTCCGTCAGACAGCGCAGCCGCCATGCTGCCAACCATCACAGCCATAAACTATGATGAGTACGCCAGGGCCTAATGGCTCCATCCGAAGTCTTCGGACACACAGTATAAGCCTGGCGATGGCTATCCATAAACTTAGGATGCGCCTCCACAGGCTTAGGACAGCGCCTGTAACCACTGTCGGCAGAGTGGCCCTCATGGCCCGGCAACCCAACAGGCATCCCTGTAAGACTGGCGGCAGCACTTCAGACAGGTGAAGACATGGCTATCCGCGCGGCGCACATGCCGAGCAAGCCTGTGTAATGGGCACGCGATAAAAAAACGGCCCGTAATAGTCTGCTTTCTACCTGCTTTTTATTAACTTTGCACTTATCCTAAATAAATACAACTTTACATATCACATCTATGACTAATAGACTTCTACTCATGCTCACCATGGCGCTATGTGCCTGTGGAGCCAGCGCCCAGACGGGCACGGCCAGCGAGCCGGTCAACTACATCGGGGGCGAGATATGCAACCCCCGTCTGCACGACGGCGGACTGCGCTACGCCATAGGCACCGAGAACATCCAGGTGATGCGCGCCAACCGCACACACCCCGCCGAGGCCGAGGACTACGGATGGACCTACAACCACGCAGCCAACATTACCTACTGGCGCGGCCGGTTCTATGTCGAATACCTGTCTAACCCCGTAGACGAGCAGCAGCCACCGGGCCAGACATTGCTGGCGACATCGGCCGACGGCCGCCACTGGAGCAAGCCCGTAGTGGCCTTTCCGCCCTACAAGGCTCCTGCCGGCGTAACCATCCCTAAGCCCTACTACGGCTACATCATGCACCAGCGCATGGGGTTCTACACCGCTCCCAACGGCCGCCTGCTGCTGGTGGCCTTCTACGGCCACAGCTACAACCCCTTCAAGGAGGGCGGCATAGGGCGCGTGGCGCGCGAGATTAAGGCCGACGGCACCATGGGGCCCATATACTTCATACGCTACTCGTCGCACACCCAGTGGAACGCCACCAACACGGC
>CAKPRX010000096.1 GCA_934183135.1 uncultured Prevotella sp. | reverse complement strand
TAGGCGTCACCTCAACCATGCCGACGGCAAAAACTGTCGTTTTTCCTTTGCATTGTCTTCGGTTTGCGCTACCTTTGGATAAGGTAGGCGTCACCTCAACCATGCCGACGGCAAAAACTGTCGTTTTTCCTTTGCATTGTCTTCGGTTTGCGCTACCTTTGGATAAGGTAGGCGTCACCTCAACCATGCCGACGGCAAAAACTGTCGTTTTTCCTTTGCATTGTCTTCGGTTTGCGCTACCTTTGCACAGAGATAATAACAGACAGCGAGATGAAAAAGATAAGTTGGGGATTTATAGGATGCGGCGAGGTGACCGAGAAGAAGTCTGGCCCAGCCTTTGCAGAGGTCGAGGGCTCGCACGTTGAGGCCGTGATGAGCCGCAGCGAGGCCAAGGCACGCCTGTATGCCGAGCGTCACCATATACGCAAGTGGTATACCGACGCACAGGAGCTCATAGACGATGCCGATGTCAACGCCATCTATATAGCTACGCCTCCGTCGAGCCATGCCACATTTGCCATCATGGCCATGCGGGCCGGCAAGCCGGTGTATGTCGAGAAACCACTGGCGGCCAGTTACGACGACTGTGTGCGCATTAACCGTATCAGCGCACAGACGGGCGTGCCCTGCTATGTGGCTTACTACCGTAGGTACCTGCCTTACTTCCAGCGTGTACGCGACATCATAGGCCGCGGCACTATCGGCAATGTTACCAATATCCAGCTGCGCTTCTCGGTCCCCCCTCGCGAACTCGACTATACCTCGCAGAAGGATTTGCCCTGGAGGCTGCAGCCCGACATCTCCGGTGGCGGCTACTTCTATGACCTGGCTCCCCACCAGCTCGATCTTATCCAGGATCTCTTCGGGGTAATCGTCAAGGCGCATGGCTACTGTACCAACCGCGCCCATCTCTATGCCGCCGAGGACACCATCAGCGCCTGTTTCCGCTTTGAGAGCGGACTGGTGGGCAGTGGCTCGTGGTGCTTCGTGGGCCACCAGAGTGCCAAGGAAGACCGCATCGACGTGGTGGGCGAGAAGGGCATGCTCTCGTTCTCGGTGTACAACTACGACCCTATACGGCTGGTAACGACGGACGGAACCACTAACATAGTGGTCGAAAACCCACCCTACGTGCAGCTGCCCATCATCCGCAATGTGATAGAGGACCTGCAGGGCATCGGGGTGTGTACCTGTACCAGCGTGAGTGCCACGCCTACCAACTGGGTGATGGACCGCATACTGGGCAAGATGTAACCCCCGCGACCGTAATAGCCATCTATGAACTACCGTAGTCTTACCATCCTGCTGCTGCTCGTGGCCCACGTACAGGCCATGAAGGCCCAGGCCACGGCCGACACCGTTCCCCGCCGCAGGGGGGTAGTGGCGGCCCTGTACCGTTTTGTCAAGGGCTTCAGCCAGGTAGACACGGCTTACGTGGAGCCGCAGCGCTACAACCTGGCGGTGATGGCCCAGAACACCAATACCTACGAGGTGTACCGCATGCGTAGTGGCCAGGGGCACGATTTTGTCTTCTCGCCCAAGCCAAGCGTCAAGTTGGGGCCTTACTTTGGCTGGCGCTGGATTTTCCTGGGTTACACGTTCGATATATCGCATCTCCGCGAGAGCAACCATAAGCAGGACCTCAACCTGAGCCTCTACTCTAACCAGATAGGGGTCGACATCTTTTACCGCAAGACTGGCGACGACTACAAGATACGCTCCATAGACCTGGGCGACGGCATCGACACGTCCTGCCTGAAGGATCTGCCCTTTGACGGCATCTCGGCCAGCATCAAGGGGTTCAACCTGTACTACATCTTCAACCACCGCAAGTTCTCGTACCCTGCCGCCTACAGCCAGAGTACCGTGCAGCGGCGCAGCGCCGGCTCGTTTCTTGCGGGCATAGGCTATACGCGCCACAGCCTGGACGTAGACTGGCAGAAGCTGAGCCAGATAGTGGAGCGCCATACCGGCCACGGGCTCTTTGACGGCGTAGACCCGCAGCAGCATTTGCTCTCGCGCGTAAAATACTCGGACTACTCCATCTCGGGAGGCTACGCGTACAACTGGGTGTTTGCCCACAACTGGCTGCTGGACGCCTCGCTCTCGCTGGCACTGGCCTACAAGGTTACCGAGGGCGACAGCCGGAACTCGGACAACTGGTTTCGCAGCATATCGCTTAACAAGTTCAATATGGACGGCATCACCCGCATCGGCGTGGTGTGGAACAACACCCGGTGGTTTGCCGGGGCCAATGCCATCTTCCACTCATACAACTACCGTAAGAGCCAGTTCTCGACGAACAACACTTTCGGCAGTGTCAATATCTACGTAGGACTAAACTTTGACAGACGATGAAACGATTAGTACTCCTTGTCTTGGCCGTGGGGCTGACGGCCCTGTGTGCCGTGGCTGCCCCCACGGTGCAGTACACCCGTGAAGACAGCACCGCGGTGACCACTCTGCTGGCCAAGGCACGCAGGCAGCCGGCGGGAACCGACCTGATGATATTCTTTGCCCGGCAGCTCACGGGCCGGCCCTACGTGGCCAAGACCTTAGAGGTGAACGCCACGGAGCGGCTGGTGGTCAACCTGCGCCAGCTGGACTGTACCACGTATGTAGAGACGGTTACCGCCCTTACGCTCACGGCCTCGCACGGCCGCTACACCTTTGGCGGCTTCTGCCATTACCTGCAGCAGCTGCGCTATCAGCGTGGGGTGGTGTCGTATCCGGGGCGGCTCCATTACTTTACGTCGTGGATAGAGTCTAATACGGCCAAGGGCTACGTGCGCGAGATAAGCGCCCCCAACCCGCCCTTTACCGCCGTACAGCGGGTGGCGGTCAGCTATATGACCACCCATACCCAGTACTATCCCATGCTCAGTGGCCATGCCGACTGGGTGAGCCAGATAGCGCGCACGGAACGTCAGCTTACGGGCCGTCGCTACCCCTATATCCCCAAGGACAAGATACTGAACAGCCGCCTGATGCGCGCCACGGTCCATAGCGGCGACATCATAGCCATACTTACCTCCAAGCGCGGGCTCGACACCTCGCACATCGGCATAGCCGTCTGGCACACCGACGGGCTACATCTGCTCAACGCCTCGCAGATACACGGACGGGTGGTAGAGGAGCCCCTGACACTGCGGGCCTACATGCGCCAGCATCCCTCGCAGACAGGTATAAGGGTGGTAAGGCTGAAGGCACAGTGAGCAGGGGCAGGGCGCTGCCAGTGGCAATTTAGAAAATAAAATAAATAAATTTATTTTGTATTTATCCCGACTTACACTAACTTTGCAGTTATGAAGTGTATCGTATTATTCATCTTCGCCATGCTCTCGGGGCTGACAGCAAGTGCCCAGGTAGAGTGCGAGGACACCTGTTCGCATATCCACGGTATAGACATGAGCCACTACCAGGGCGATGTGTTCTGGGAAGCCATTGGCGAGAACGCCAAGATGGCTTATGTATATCTCAAGGCCACCGAGGGGGGCGACAACATAGACAGCAAGTACAAGCGCAATATAGAACTGGCCCATCAGTACGGTCTCAAGGTGGGCTCGTACCACTTCTACCGTGCCCGTATCCCCCAGGAGGTGCAGCTGCGCAACTTTATGGCTCAGTGCCGGCCTGCCGACCAGGACCTGCTGCCCATGATAGACATAGAGACCCGCAGCGGACTGCCCGCCGAGGAATTTGCTGACTCCATATTCAAGTTCCTTAAACTCGTGGAGCGTGCTTACCACCAGAAGCCGCTTATCTATACCGGCGCCAACTTCTACGACCAGAATTTCCAGAACAGGCTTGGCGAGTACAAGATTATGATAGCCCAGTACACCCGCCGGGAGCCTGTGCTGCAGGACGGCCGCGACATTACCATGTGGCAGTACACCGGCAAGGGCCATATAGACGGGGTGAACGGCCATGTGGACAAGAGCCGGTTTATGGGCAGCCACCGGCTGCGCGAGATACGTTTCAGACATCGATAGTATAATAATAAATAGAAAGATTATGGCAATCATCAAATGTCCTGAGTGCGGACACTCAGTAAGTGACAAAGCACCCGTGTGCCCCTCCTGTGGCGTTGAAATAGCAGGGCGTATCGTTATTTGTCCCCAGTGTGGCGAGGCTTACTTCAGCGACCAGCCCGCCTGTCCTCATTGTCATCGGCCCCGGCAGGCCGAGTCTGCTGTACAGGCACAGCCGACCGAGCAGGCACCCCAGCAGCCAGCCGAGCAGCAGCCGCAGCCCAAGAAGAGTCGCACCACGCTTATCGTGTCTATCATAGCGGCCATCATCATTGTGGGCGGAGGACTCTTCTTCTGGAGCCAGACCCAGGGCAACAAGGAACAGGAGGCTTATGCTTACGCCATGACCAGCGACGACCCTACCGTGCTGCAGAGCTATCTGGATACTTACGGCAGTGCGCCCGAGGAGCACCGCGATTCTATCGAGTCGCGTCTCGAACAGCTGCGCATGGCTGACGCCGAGTGGAGCGATGCACTCATCAGCGGGTCTAAGGCTGCCCTCCAGGCTTACCTGGACAGCCACCCCCAGAGCGTACACCAGCAGACAGCGCTGCACAAGATAGACTCTATAGACTGGGCCACGGCGCAGAAGACCAATACGGCCCTGGGCTATCAGACCTATATAGACGAGCATGCCAACGGAGAACACCTGGATGAGGCCAACGATGCACTCAAGTCGGCCCAGGCCACCACGGTGCAGCCGCAGGAGAAGGATTTCATCGTAACGCTGTTCCGCCACTTCTTCCAGAGCATCAACACCAAGAACGAGGACGGCCTGAAGAGTACCGTGGCTGCCTTTATCGACTCGTTCTTGGGCAAGAGCGATGCGTCGCCGTCGGATGTGGTCACCTTTATGAAGAAAATATACAAGGACGACATCACCAATATGAACTGGCGCCTTAATAACGACTTCAAGATAGACAAGAAGGAAGTGGGCGACGACCAGTACGAGTACACGGTTCAGTTCTCGGTGTCGCAGGACATTGAGCGTACCGACCCGAGCAAGGAGAAGCACGCTAAGTATCTCATCAAGGCCAAGGTAGGTGCTGACCAGAAAATCAGCTCGTTCAATATGACCAAGATACTGCAGTAGGCAGACTGCTGCCACTGGCAGGCCCCACTCTGATGACCATTGGGGACATCATCGGAGTGGGGCCTGTTCGTAGGGGGGCTTCATCAGTCAGATTGCAGCCAAGCAGGAAGTAGGCATCAGAAACGTAAAGGCTGGCCATTGGGGATATGCCGTGATGGCCTTCGCGTCTTTCGTGGCCGTCTGAGTGTTCTTGGCAGTTGGTGTCAATGACTTGGGTACCTACGCCATGATAGCAGCTTTTTACCCTTTTGTCTTTCTTAATTTTTTGAGCCTGCGCTTAGCTTCGGGGATGTCTGGGCAGAGCTCAAGGGCTTTCTCGAAGTTGCGGATGGCAGCTTCACGAAACCCTTCATTCTCGCACTCGCGTCCCATCACAACATATTCTACGGCCAGTTTTTTCAGATATGCCTCTTTCTGATGGATAACCTCGTTGAGGTGGTCTATCTCAGCCTGCTGGCGCTGTATGATACTGAGTTTGCGACGGATGAGGCGCTTGGCGGCAGGCTTCTCTATGTCGTAGCGGCTGTGGATGGCCAGGAAGAAGTTGTCGATGGCTCCTTGTAGGTCGCCCCGGTCAAAAGCCTGCACGGTGTCGTAGTACTGCTTGTCGGCCTTGCCCTGTTCCAGGGCGCTATGGATGATGCGCTGGTCGTTGTAGGTATGGGCAAAGCGGGTTACCTCAGACTTGATGAAGATGTCTTCGGGCCGTATAGGCTTCTGCAGGCTGATGCCTTGGAGCGAGGTACACCGTGAAAGGGCCACGTAGGTCTGTCCGCCGGCGAAGACACCGCCCGAAAAGTCTATCTTGACATAACGGAAGGTGAGCCCCTGGCTCTTGTGGACCGTGATGGCCCAGGCCAGGCGAAGCGGAAACTGTCTGAAAGTACCGATGGTCTGTTCCTCTATCTTCTGCTCTTTCTCATTGAAGCTGTATTTGATGTTGCCCCATATCTCGCGCTCTACATCCAGCTCGGATCCATCTTCGGTGCATACCTGGATGGTGGCGGGGCCATCTTCTTCATTTTCGCTAAATCCGGTTACGGTACCCAGGGTGCCATTTACCCACCGTTTCTCCTTGTCGTTGCGCACAAAGAGTACCTGTGCGCCTACTTTCAGCTCTAAGTGCAGGGGCGAGGGTAGGTTGTTTTCGGGAAAATCGCCCTCGATGGCTCCTTCAAACAGGGTGGGCTCGCCCTCCAGTTCCCTGAGGTGAGTGCTGTTGATATAGTCTACCGTGTCGCGGCGGGTCGACAGGGTTATGGCCAGCCCGTTGGCGGCGGTATCTATCTGCGCGCCCACTTGCTGATTGAGCGTGTAGAGGTCGGTAGCCGTTACGGCCGATGTGCGGATGTGGTCTAACAGTGCAATAAAGGTGGGGTCGTTCTGCCGGTACACCTTGGTAAGTTCTATGCTAACTAACTGCATCTGCTGGAACACCTTGGCTTCGAAGAAGAAAGCTGAGGGATAAAAGGGGTGGAGTAGCTGGCGGTCATCGTCGCGCACTACGGGCTCCAACTGGTATATGTCGCCTACAAAGAGCATCTGCTTGCCGCCAAAGGGCTCTCGCATGTTGCGGTTGTACACGCGCAGAACCTTGTCGACAAAGTCGATGATGTCGGCACGTACCATACTGATTTCATCGATGATGATAAGCTCTACCTCGCGTAGCAGTTTGCACTTCTCTCCATTGTACTTCATGGTCTTGCGCAGGTTGCGTATGCTGTACTGACTATCATTGGGGAGCAGGGGATGAAAGGGCAACTTGAAAAAGCTGTGCAGGGTGGAGCCGCCAGCATTAATAGCCGCTATACCAGTAGGTGCCAGCACGATGTGCTTCTTTTTGGTGGTGGCGGCGATGTAGCGGAGAAAGGTAGACTTACCCGTGCCCGCTTTTCCGGTAAGGAAAAGCGAGCGATGGGTAAAGTTGAGTATCTGAAGGGCGTTCTGAAATTCCTGGTTGTCAGTGTTGATGCTCTCCATGGACTCTTGCTGGGCCATGGCCATTATAGGTCGTCAAACTTTATGGCCTGTTCGGATGGTTTGTGGGGCTTATGCTCCTTGGAACCAGGCTCGGTAGGCGTATGTTCCTCGGTCTTCTCTGGTTTCTGAAGCACGGGCTCGCCGTTCTCGTCCAGGATTATCTCCTCGCTGTTCAGTTCCAGGCTGTCTTTTGACAGTGTATCGACCTTGGCTTTCTGGTAATAGCTGGCACACTCGTACATGTCGCGGGTAATGTCGGTATCAGTAGGCTTGGTGAACTTGCCGTGATACTTCTGGAAGGCAGGGTCTTTGAACACGGACTGGAGGAACAGGCCGCAGATGGGCAGAGCCGTGCGGCTGCCTTGGCCCAGGGCTCCGGTGCGGAAGTGGATACAGCGATACTCGCCGCCTACCCAGGCGCCAACGACCAACTTGGGACTTACGCCGACGAACCAGGCGTCAGAGTGGTTGTTAGAGGTTCCCGTCTTGCCGCCAAACTCGGTGTCGCGGACATCGCCAACGTAGCCCCAGAGGGGCTGGGAGGTGCCGCCGGGTTCGCGCATGCCGCCCTGAAGGAGCTGCTGCATGAAGAAGGCACTCTTGGTGGGGATAACCTGCTCGCTGCTTTCGCCGCAGTTATAGATTTCCTTGCCGTTCTTGTCTACCACGCGG
>CAKPRX010000095.1 GCA_934183135.1 uncultured Prevotella sp. | reverse complement strand
CGAAGAGCTTTCTGAGTTCGAGCGTTTCTTCGAGAAGTTCCCCGAGGGTTGCCCGTATGATGAAGAGATAGATGTCATCCTTGCCTGGCTTGACAAAATCGCCGAGCGTGGAGCCTTGGAACGATATTTCCGGCCTGAAGGACATTACGGGGACGGCGTAGGTGTCATACCGATAGACATAGGTAACAAAATTCGCCTGTATTGCCTTCGCCTTTCCGACAAGATACTGATATTTGGCAATGGAGATGTCAAGGACGCTAAGAGCTGGCAGCAAAGCGAAACTCTTGCGCCCTATGTAAAACTCTTAATAGACACCAGTCGTTTTGTCCAATCACGCATTAAAGACGGAACGATAGCCTTAATAGACAAAGAGATTATTGGCAATTTAGAATTTACAAGAAATGAAGAGGAGTGAAGTTCTGGAAAAACGGCGCAAGCACGTGAATTCTGATGTGCGGAAGTCTGTTGATTTGTCTTTTCAGATTGTCGACAGAATCCATGACATCTTGCAAGCCAAAGGAATGAGGCAAAAGGATCTGGCATTATTGCTCGGCAAACGAGAGGCTGAAATCAGCAAGTGGATGCGAGGAACACATAATTTTACGATAGACACCCTTGTTTCTATCGAGGATGCTCTCCAGGCCCCTATACTCTATGTCGTACAGCAAGACACTGGCCGGCATGGATGTCCTAATAATCATAGGGACAGTAAAGACATCTATTGCTATGAATAGCGGGTATCGATGGGTGGCCGCGCGCGGCCAGCATGACAGTGGCCATCATCAGCGCGGGGGCAGCTGATAGGTTTACAACCTTAATACCATGTTAAGGTGGAGCAAACCCTCTAACATGAAGGGTGCCGAGGTGGCCACGAAGCCGAACCGCTCATAGAAATGCTGCTTGGTGAGCTGCGCCTCTATCTCTATCAAGGTTACGGGGGCGAGGTAGGCCCTCGCGACATCTATGCCCATTTGGAATATCATAGCCCCATAGCCCTTGCCACGCTCCGTAGTAATGACCCTGCCGATACTGGTATTGGCCAGCTTGGTACCGCTGGGACATACACGGCACAGGGCCACTATCTTATCGCCACGGGTCAGCCAGAGGTGAATGGCTGTCTGGTCTTGGTAGTCTATGTCCTGGTAGACACAGTTCTGCTCGACGACAAATACGGCCGAGCGGATATGCAGGAGGCCGTAAAGTTCGGCCGTGGAGAGCTGGTCGAAGGTCTTTATATGGAGTATGCACCCGTTGCCGAGTTGCCGTTGTTCTGATATACTCATTATTAACTGATTTTTATTCTACAAAGATAGCGCAAGCCGAGCGGCATGAGCTTGCTCGGATGCCCGAGGCGAAGCCTATCTTATGCAATGATAGCGCAAGCCGAGTGGCATGAGCTTGCTCGGATGCCCGAGGCGATGCCTATCTTATGCAATGATAGCGCAAGCCGATCGGCATGAGCTTGCTCAGATGCCCGAGGCGAAGCCTATCTTATGCAAAGATAGCGCAAGCCGAGTGGCATGAGCTTGCTCGGATGCCCGAGGCGATGCCTATCTTATGCAAAGATAGCGCAAGCCGAGTGGCATGAGCTTGCTCGGATGCCCGAGGCGATGCCTATCTTATGCAATAATAGCGCAAGCCGAGCGACATGAGCTTGCTCAGATGCCCGAGGCGCCGCCTATCTTCTACAAAGGTAACACTTTCCGACGAGAAAGGGCACCGACAAACCTAATAGCTCCAAAAACTTAGACGCGATACCGCTTCGCCCAAAGGGCAAAGGGCATAATCCGAGTTAGCGACGGTCAGAATTTGGCCGTTGACTGACTTTTGCTTATCTTTGCGCCCTCTTCCGATCCGTCCACAGACTTGGGATGGGCATCGGAGGGTTGTAGACGGACATCCTGGGGCTATAGACCGATGTCTGAAGTCTGGAGACGGAGGCAGAAACGCCCTGGCTGCCCACACGGGGCACGGGGCGAAGAAAACGAGACGAACGATACAAACTACTTTTTAACTAATTCAAATGACGATGAAGTACTTACTACAGGAAATGCCTGACATGCGCCACACGGGAGCCAGGCGCGTGTACCCCAAGGCAGTGAACAGCGGACTGCTCTCTACCCATGAGTTGATAAAGATGATGCAGACGCACAACCATGCGCTGGCCCCCAGCGTAACTGAGGCTGTGCTGAGCGATGTGGCCCACGCCGTGGCTTGCGCGCTGGCCCAGGGCCACTCAGTGAGGCTCGACGGCATAGGCACCCTGTCAGTGGCGCTGGCCTTTGACGACGGCAAAACGGCCGACATGGCCTCGGCCGATGACCCCATGGCCTACCGACGGGTAAGGGTAAGGGGCGTAAACCTGAAGGTGGCCTCGGCCCTGCTGGCACGCCTCCAGGCCACGGCCAAGCCCGAACGGGCCGGCAGCGGAGTAAGGGTGCTGATGCCCGGACAGGGCACGCGCGACGATCGCATGGAGCGCGGACGCCAGCTGGCTGTCAGCAAGGGACTGATAACCCTGACAGACTATGCCCGGGCCAACCATCTGAGCCGGTCGGTGGCCTGGGCCGAGCTGCAAGCCACCGCCACCGACCCATCGCTGCCCCTGCGCCCCGTGGGCCGCGGCTCGCACCGGGTGTGGGTGGCGCGGCAGAGGGGCACAGAATAACCACAGACTTTCTTCATACCATCTCCCAATTTCCGCCATACTATCCTCAAAATCGGGGCGTAACTTTGCCGCCATAACAATGACCAAAGCGACACAAGCTAATGAACCGATTACTGATGATAGCAGGGTGGCAGGCACGACAGACAGGCCGACAGACACGCGGGGACTAACGCCATGGCTGCGATGTCAACCAAAAAAGCCGCCCCGGTCACTTCTAATGGTGGCCGGGGCGGCTTGGTATTGTAAAGTCCTCGATAAGAGACTTAGCGGCGGCGATGTCTGTTATTCGGCCTTGTCGGCGATGGCCTGCTTGATGAGTCCTTCGAGTTCTTCGCACAGCTCGGGGTTGTCGCGCAGGAGGGCTTTGGTGGCATCGCGGCCCTGGGCCAACTTGGCTCCATTGTACGAGAACCAGCTGCCACTCTTCTGGATGATGCCGTACTCGACACCCAGGTCGAGTATCTCGCCAGTCCGGGAGATACCCTCGCCAAACATAATCTCAAACTCGGCCTTGCGGAATGGCGGGGCCACCTTGTTCTTGACAATCTTGACACGGGTCTCGTTGCCGATGACCGTGTCGCCATCCTTGATGGGCGTACCCTTGCGGATGTCCAGTCGCACAGAGGCATAGAACTTGAGGGCGTTGCCACCAGTGGTGGTTTCAGGATTGCCAAACATCACGCCAATCTTTTCTCGCAGCTGGTTGATAAAGATACAGGTGGTATTGGTCTTGGCTATGGTGGCGGTAAGTTTGCGCAGAGCCTGGCTCATCAGGCGAGCCTGCAGGCCCACCTTGTTGTCGCCCATGCTGCCCTCAATCTCGGACTTAGGAGTAAGGGCGGCCACCGAGTCGATGACCACGATGTCTACCGCGGCCGAACTGATAAGCTGGTCGGCTATCTGCAGGGCCTGCTCACCATTGTCGGGCTGAGATATCCACAGGTTATCGACATCGACACCCAACTTAGCAGCATAGAAACGGTCAAAAGCGTGCTCGGCGTCGATAAACGCGGCGATGCCTCCCTGTTTCTGAGCCTCGGCAATGGCATGGATAGCCAAGGTGGTCTTACCCGATGACTCGGGACCGTAAATCTCGATGATGCGGCCCTTGGGGTAACCGCCTACGCCGAGAGCGACATCCAGGGCTATAGACCCCGTGGGGATGACCTCCACATTCTCTATATGCTGGTCGCCCAGCTTCATGATAGACCCCTTGCCGAAATCTTTCTCTATCTTGGCCATTGCTGCCTGGAGAGCCTTCAGCTTGCCCTCCTGTGCCAACTGCAATTCTTCGTTGGTTGCTTCTTTCTTTGCCATAAATAGCTATTATCTATAATATGTGTGGTAAATGGTTGTGATTCTTGTGTGAGTAGGGACGACAGGCACAGTTAGAGCTCCAGGTCGCCGTCGAACACCTCATGCCAGGGCAGCCCCTGCTTGTTGAGTTGCTCCATGAATGGATCGGGGTCGAAATCCTCGACATTCCATACGCCTGGCTTACGCCAGAGGCCCTTGAAGAACATCATGGCACCTATCATGGCCGGCACGCCGGTGGTATAGCTTACGCCCTGCATGCCAGTCTCCTGGTAAGCCTCTTGATGCTTACAGTTGTTGTACACGTAGTAGGTGTGCTCCTTGCCATCCTTGACACCGCGGATACGACAACCTATTGAGGTCTCGCCATCGTAGTTCTCACCCAGGTCCTGGGGATTAGGCAGCACAGCCTTGAGGAATTGCAGGGGAACAATCTTCACCTTGACCTGCTTGCCGCTGCCGTCAGCCAGCGGAGCTTCATATTCTATCTCGTCGATACGCGACATGCCTAAGTTCTGTATGCAGTCAAGATAGGTGAGATACTGCTGGCCAAAGGTCATCCAGAAACGAGCCTGACGGATGGTAGGATAGTTCTTGACCAGACTCTCGAGTTCCTCGTGGTGCATGAGGTAACTCTCGCGCGGGCCAATATTAGGATAAGTGATGGGCTGATGAACAGCCAAAGGCTCAGTTTCGAGCCACTGTCCGTTCTGATAATAGAGGCCCTTCTGGGTAATCTCGCGGATATTGATTTCGGGGTTAAAATTGGTAGCGAAAGCCTTGTGGTGATTGCCGGCATTACAGTCGACGATATCCAGATAATGGATTTCGTCAAAATGATGCTTAGCCGCATAGGCGGTATATACACCGCTTACCCCCGGATCAAAGCCACAGCCCAAGATAGCGGTAAGTCCGGCCTTCTCAAACTTGTCCTTATAAGCCCACTGCCAGCTATACTCGAAATGGGCCTCGTCCTTAGGCTCGTAGTTGGCAGTATCCAGATAGTTACAGCCACAGGCCAGACAGGCATCCATGATGGTAAGGTCCTGATAAGGCAGGGCCAGGTTGATAACCAGCTCAGGCTTGAAGCTGTTGAAGAGCGCCTTGAGCTGCTCTACATCGTCGGCATCCACCTGGGCGGTCTTGATATTAGGGTTACCTATCGCCTTGACTATCTTGTCGCATTTCTCCTTACGGCGACTGGCTATCATAAAGTCGGTAAACACATCGGCATTCTGGTTAATCTTGAATGCCGCTACGGTGGCGACGCCTCCGGCGCCAATCATCAGTACTCTGCTCATTTCGGTCTATTTTATTTCATTAGAATCTATTCCAAGGGCCCGCATCAGCGAGTAGCCCAGTATCTCCTGCCTATAGTTTCCGCCTACCAGTGGCTGCATGGCCAACAGCGTTATACGTTGCTCGTCATTAGCATCGCGCAGGGTGTTGCGTAGGGTTTCTATCAGCTCGCCGTTAGTTTCGTCGGGTATCAGCATGATGCGTTTCACCTCGCTATGGCCCAACAGATTGCGCAGCACATCAAGCATCGTGGCATCATTGCCGGCAAACTCACCCGTAGCGACATCCGCAAAGGCAAACTCACCCATCTGCGGGTCGCAGAAAGCCTGCCCGTCAAGTTCTGTAGCATAGGTTCCAGGGGCGAAATTCTCCATCTTGGAGTTCTTGCGGTCATGTATCAGTACCACCTGGGTCTCGTGTCTCCCCGGGCGCAGTCCGCCATCGAGGGCCACGCACACTGCCCACTGGCTCATATCGGCAGGAGGGATGCGGCGGCCTATCATCCGCTCAAAGTTGACTGTAAGGTCGAATGCCACCTTATCCACATAATCGGCATCGGCCACTATCACATTCTCGCTCCACTTGACATTGCCTGTATCTGGTATATTCATATTGCAAATGTACCATTTTTTTTCGATATGAGTTAAGAGAAAATAACAAAAGTGACAAAATATTTGCAGGCAACCATTAAGTTTGCAATCTAATTCATATCCATACCTGTAATAGATACCTGCATGGTCGAATGAGGCAGCAAAAAGCTTTGGCCATGGGAAGGTAGTACTACGGTGCGTTTCTCCTTACCCTTCTTGATGACAAACTCAAAATTGCCATCTACCACTCTGAGTTTGGTGAGGCAGTCGCCCACTTTCAAGCCTGCCTGCTCGGCCTCACTGCCCGTTATAATTTTCTTCACCCTATAGGTTTTGCCTTTATCCAGCGCCTCAACGTACATACCATTGGGGGTTAACTTTCCTATCTCATAGTCGAACCAGTGGCCAGTACCAAGCCTATCCACAAAGGGAGAGTCCAACCAGCTGGCTACTGCTAAATATTCATCCCGGGTATTAAAGTCTGGATTGACAAGATCGCGCTTGAAGGTTGCCTGATATACTATGGGAGGCACTTCCGACTTGGCTTCTTTCACCTTCGCTGCATCTAATATTGCAAACTCCATAAACAAGGTTACACTCTTGTCACTCTTGGTATATCCCTCTTCGCGTACTGTCCGATAATTATCATTGGTAACATAGTCGTTCTTCTTAGTAATCCAATTATAACGGGTCTGGGTCGTACTCCCTGTACGTATTGTCTGCACTACTGGTGGCACATAGGTTGTTGAAATCGACTGGTCGGTGTTGGTGGCTATGGTAAAGAGCACATCCGGATTCTCTATGTCACGAGACATATTGTAATCAAAGTTCTTGGCTATTATCTGTAGTAGTTTCTTATCGTTAAGAGGGTCATTACCACGTAGAGCAAAATCGTAGGTACGGTATCTGCTCCAGTCGACCTCGTTATCACAGACAACATCAAGGTTGCCATGCAAGTTTACCTTGCGCCTTTGAGGCCTTGTATCCAGTGAACCAGTAGAAAAGGGTTTGAAAACTAATTGTTCCATCCAAAATGGCGTGTCTCGTAAAACTAACGTACATTGATTTACATCCTGCCCCTTCTTCTCACGAGGATCAACATACGTGAGCTTGTGAGTATTCGATTTAGCCACGACAGCATAGAACTGTTCAAGGCTCATATCCTTTGTACTCAGGCCATCTATCGCTCTTACAATACATCCCAAACGAGGCAGATTGGTCGATTTTTCTTGGTCTATCCAGATATAGTCCTCCTTTTTAAGGTCTTTCAGTTGCAACAGCTGGCGCGATATATCATCTTCCTTTGTCCAAGGAGTAGCCTGATAATAGTAGCTACATGTCCAGGTAAGATAATCTGGCGCCCAGTCGCTAAGGCGTTGCACCTCAAAAGGGTGCTGCTGTTGGGCAGAAATAGTGGCTGTCATTAAGAAGAGAGTCACTAATAACAAAAGCAGTCGTCTCATAAGAAAATATCGTTAAATTAGTAATAAATATAGGTATGGGCAAGTAGGCACATCACATATAGGCCAACAAAGCCCTTGTAAAATTACGACTAATTTGTTAATCCACGAAAATATTGCAAACATTTTTTTACATAAACAACAAAACAAGCAAGATAGCAAATATATAAACAGCAAATATGAAAGTTACAGGGGAACCATGCCTGACATCCCCCACTCCTCCTTCGCAACACTATTCAGCAGTATTTGTTTTAATTCCCCGTCCAGTATTTATATAATAAGGTACACTTCAACAAAGCACATACACAGAGAGTCCACCCATTGAGATACTTAATATTTATCAACAGGTCAATGAGCACCACCTGCTACCCTTCTAACTACAAGCCAGGGAAAAGCAGCGTCCCCACCATATATAAATATAATGTGACAACAAATCAATTAGTACTGTCCTCCGCCACCCTGGGACAACGGGAAGCACAAAGGCAAGCTACCGCCCCATTGTTATGATTCCCCCTCCCTCAAGGGGAGGGCTGGGGTGGGGCATTGGGGGGGGTATAAACACAAGAAGCCCCGACCAGTTGCCTGACCGGGGCTCTCTCCCTGAAAGGGGGCGGCTACCTACTCTCCCGCATTGCATTGCAGTACCATCGG
>CAKPRX010000094.1 GCA_934183135.1 uncultured Prevotella sp. | reverse complement strand
TGTGGTGGCCGACCTGCTCAGTTACCTACAAACGGTCAAAAAGCAATAACCCTACAAGAACCAGGGGATTATCAAAGCACATCCTCGCCCCATACATCCTCCATGCCACTTATACCATCACGGTTATAAGCGGCATGGAGTTTTTAGTTTCTGTTCCCCACCCACCCCACTGCCAAAGTCCCAACTACCCTGCGCCCCATCCGAGCCACCAGCCGTGCGCATTTAATGGTTTTTAACGCTACACCGTTGACATTTATTTGTTTCTATTTTGTAACATTCATTTTTTTTTATTTACTTTGCAAATACATAGAGTAACTAAAAACTTTTTATGATGAGCACAACAGAAACAGAAAACATCTGCGGCCTGAAGCGTGAAGACTTTCAGGCCACAATCAATGGAAAAGAAACAGATCTGTACATCCTTAAAAATAAGCAAGGTAATGAAGTGGCTATCACCAACTATGGCGGCGCTATCGTGGCCATCATGGTACCCGACCGCAACGGCAACTACGCCAACGTAATACAGGGCCACGACAACATCAAGGACGTGATAGATAGCCCAGAACCCTACCTGTCTACCCTGGTGGGCCGCTACGGCAACCGCATCTGCAAAGGCCGGTTCCAACTACATGGCAAGGAGTACCAGCTGCCCATCAACAACGGCCCCAACTGTCTGCACGGCGGCAAGAAAGGCTTCAATGCCAAGGTATGGGATGCCCGCCAGATGAATGACCAGTCGCTGGTACTCGAATATGTAAGTCCCTATGGCGAAGAGGGCTTCTCGGGCGAAGTAAAGACCACCGTAGTGTATAGCTTTACTGATGACAACGAGCTGGTTATCGACTACATGGCCACCACGAACAAGAAGACGATAATAAACCTTACCAGCCACGGCTTTTTCTCATTAGCGGGCATAGCCAACCCCACCCCTTCTATCGAAAACCTTATCTGCGAAATCAACGCTGACTACTATCTGCCCATCGACGATACCAGTATTCCCACCGGAGAGATACGCTTTGTAAAGGGAACCCCCTTTGACTTCCGCACCGCCAAGCCGGTAGGTCAGGACATAGATGCCGACGACGAGCAGATTAAGAATGGCGCCGGATATGACCACTGCTTTGTGCTCAACAAGAAAGAGGAAGGAGAGCTGAGTTTTGCAGCCAAGATTACAGAGCCCGTAAGCGGCCGTACCATGGAAGTTTACACCACAGAACCCGGTGTACAGGTATATACCGACAACTGGGCCGACGGCTACAAAGGCCAGCACGGAGCCACTTTCCCCCGTCGTAGCGCCATCTGCTTTGAAGCACAGCACTTTCCAGACTCACCTAATCATCCTTACTTCCCTTCGGTGGTGCTCCAGCCAGAAGGAAAATATACCCAGAAGACCATCTACCGCTTCGGAGTAGAATAGACACTTCCAGAGAACACAAATATAAATCAATAAATATTACAAACAATTAAAGAAATGGAAAACTCCACTAAAAAACAAGGAAGCATCATAGCCATACTGGCCATGGTATTTCTCTTTGCTATGATTGCCTTTGTGACCAATCTTTGCTCACCTATGGCCGTCATACTGAAAAACTGTTTCAACGTATCTGAGACATTAGGACAGGTTGGCAACTACGGCAACTTCGGTGCCTATCTGCTCATGGGTATCCCCTCGGGTCTGCTCATCCAGAAGTTTGGTTACAAGAAGACTGCCCTGACAGCCCTGGTAGTAGGTATCATCGGTCTGCTGGTTCAGTGGATCAGTGGTGAGATGGGCTTCATCGTATACCTCATCGGAGCCTTCATATCGGGTCTCTGCATGTGTATGCTCAATGCCGTGGTTAACCCCATGCTTAACCTGCTTGGCGGAGGTGGCAACACAGGTAACCAGCTGATACAGATTGGCGGTGTGTTCAACTCGGCCGCAGCCGTATGTGTATATATCCTGATGGGAAGCCTCATCGGCGATGCCACCAAGGCTAAGGTTTCCGACGCCACACCAGCCCTGTTCATAGCCCTGGCCATTTTCATATTTGCCTTCATCGTCATCTTCTTCACCAAGATTAAGGAGCCCGAGCAGGGCAAGAAGACCGAGGGCACCAAAGACGAGCACAGCTGCTACTCTTTCCGTCACTTCAAGCTGGGCATGCTTGCCATAGGTATCTACGGTGCCGTAGAGGTGTGTCCTCCCACCTATATATTCTCGTACCTCACCGCTTCGCCCGATGCCGCCACCCACGGCTTAGGCATGGATGCCGGCTACTGTGGCACCTTAGGTGCTGTGTACTTTATCTTCATGCTCATCGGCCGCTTCGTAGGTGGCATGATTGGCGGCAAGATATCGACTAAGGCCATGATAACCACCGTAAGTACAGCTGCCATCATCCTTACCGCCGCCGGTATGCTGCTGCCTGAAAGTTTGAGAATCAGCTGCCCCGGTATCGACTACACCCACCTGACACTGGTATGGGGCCAGATACCCGTAGGCATCTTCGCCTTCCTGCTCATCGGCCTCTGCGCATCGGTTATGTGGGGTGGAATCTTCAACCTGGCCACCGAGGGTCTGGGCAAGTACACCGCTGCTGCCTCGGGAGCCTTTATGATGATGGTGGCCGGCTTTGCCGTAATGATCTTCATCCAGGCCAAGGTGATAGACTTCACCCATAACTACATCAGCAGTTTCATCGTGGTATTACTGAGCTCCGTTTACATTCTGTACTACGCCCTCTTCGGCTCTAAGAATGTTAACAAGGATATCCCTGTAGACTAAACTATTATAGATAAAACTAACCCTTAAAAACGAATTGATTATGGACATAGAAAAGGTAAGAAGCCGGTTCATCAAGCACTTTGACGGCAAGACTGGCAATATATACATGTCACCTGGCCGCATCAACCTGATAGGCGAGCACACCGACTATAACGGAGGTTTCGTGTTCCCCGGCGCAGTAGACAAGGGCATTATGGCCGAGGTTCGCCCCAATGGCACCGACACCGTGATGTGCTACTCGATAGACTTGAAAGACCGCGTAGAGTTCAAGGTGAACGACCCCGAGGGGCCGCGCGCCACATGGGCACGCTATATCTACGGTGTCGTACAGGAAATGAAAGCCCTGGGCGTAGATGTCAAGGGATTTAACACCGCCTTTTATGGCGATGTTCCACTCGGCGCCGGCATGTCTTCATCGGCTGCCCTGGAGAGCTGTTTTGCCTTTGCCCTGAACGACCTGTTCGGTGACAACAAGGTATCTAAGTGGGACTTGGCCCTGGCTGGCCAGGCCACCGAGCACAAGTATATCGGCGTTAACTGCGGCATCATGGACCAATTTGCCAGCGTGTTTGGCAAGGAGGGCAAACTAATGCGCCTGGACTGCCGCTCACGCGAGTTCGAGTACTTCCCCTTCAACCCCGAGGGCTACAAACTGGTGCTGCTCGACTCTAAGGTTAAGCACGAGCTGAAGGGCTCACCCTACAACGACCGCCGCAACAGCTGCGAGAACGTGGTGAAGCACATAGCTGCCAAGCATCCCGAAGCTAAGTTCGAGACCCTGCGCGACTGCACCTGGGAGCAGCTTGAAGAGGTCAAGGACGAGGTAGGCGTAGAAGACTACACCCGCGCCCACTTCGTACTCGGCGAGAAAGACCGTGTACTCGCTGTCTGCGATGCGCTGCAGAAGGGCGACTACGAGACCGTAGGCCAGAAGATGTACGAGACCCACGAGGGCCTGAGCAAGGAATACGAGGTGTCATGTGTCGAACTGGACTACCTGAACGAACTCGCCAAGTCCAACGGCGTAACCGGTAGCCGTATCATGGGCGGTGGTTTCGGCGGCTGTACCATCAACCTGGTCAAGGATGATATGTACGACAAGTTCATCGCTGATGCCAAAGCCAAATTTAAAGAGAAGTACGGCCATGAGCCCGCTGTCTACAATGTAGTAATCAGCGAGGGCTCGCACAAGGTCTGCTAAAATCCATAGGACCGCCCTCGCTTAGGCCGGGGACATCGCGGCCACGCCAATGACCATCATTAGAAGTCTAATGACCGTCATTAGCATCCTAAAGACCATCATTAGCGCGCTAATGATGGTCTTTTTTGTGCCCGCGATAAAAATAACCGGAACAATATGCGTGTTCTTTGGAAAAAAAAAGGTAAATTTACAGCAGAATAAATAGAACTCAAGAAATAAACTAATAAGAATTATGAAAAAGCTAACAAATCTTGTACTCAGCATGAGCGTGGCCATGGCCATGTTCACGGCCTGCTCGGGCAACGGTCAACTCACCGTGTCCGGACTGAACCCGGCCAACTTTGACACCATTATCAACAACAAGCCCATAAAGCTCTACACCCTGTCTAACGACAATGGCATGGAGGTGTGTATCACCAATTTCGGCGGCCGCATCGTCTCGCTTTGCGTCCCCGACAAGAACGGCAACCCCACCGATGTAGTACTCGGTTTTGACAATATCCACCAGTATGCCGACTCGGCCCACACGCCCAGCGATTTCGGAGCCACCATAGGCCGCTACGCCAACCGCATCAACAAGGGACAGATAGTGGTAGGCGGCAAGAAGATACAGCTGCCCCGCAACAACTTCGGCCACTGCCTACACGGAGGCCCGTCGGGCTGGCAGTACCAGGTGTACGACGCCGTACAGCCCAATGACACCACCCTGGACCTGACCATCGTTTCGCCCGATGGCGACAACAATTTCCCCGGTACCGTAACGGCCAAGGTGACCTACACCGTAAAGAGCAACAACACCCTGGACATACAGTATGAGGCCACTACCGACAAGGAGACGGTTATCAACATGACCAACCACTCTTACTTCAACCTCACCGGCGACATGACCAAGCCCGGTACCGACATGGTGCTGTACATCAATGCCGACGACTACACCCCGGCCGACTCTACCTTTATGACCACAGGGGCCATCAAGCCCGTGTACGGCACACCGCTCAACTTCAACAAGCGTCACCCTCTCTATGAGACCATCGGCGACACCAGCTTTGACCAGATCAAGAACGCCCATGGCTACGACCATAACTGGTGCCTCAACACCTACGTTAACGGTAAGGGCAACGACCGTATAGTGGCTGCCAGCCTCTACGCCCCTAACACCGGCATCTGCCTGGAGATGTTTACCACCGAGCCTGGCGTACAGGTGTACACTGGCAACTTCCTGGACGGCAAGGTAGCTGGCAAGCACGGCATACGCTACCCCAAACAGGCATCGGTATGCCTTGAGAGCCAGAAATATCCCGACTCACCGAATAAGAAGAACTTCCCCTCACCCTATCTGAAGCCTGGCGAGAAATATACAAGCCACACGGCCTACAGATTTTCAGTGAAGTAAGCTGCCACGGCAGCTGGCAGGGGGAAACCTTAGTTATTTATATATAATGAACGACAAACTGTTAATGAACCGGGCAGCCGACAATATCCGCATACTGGCTGCCTCAATGGTAGAAAAGGCAAACTCGGGACACCCCGGAGGTGCCATGGGCGGATCAGACTTTATCAACGTGCTCTTCGCAGAGTACATGGTGTACGACCCTGAGGATCCGACGTGGAGCGGGCGCGACCGCTTCTTCCTCGACCCGGGCCACATGTCGCCCATGCTCTACTCGGCCTTGGCCCTGCAGGGCAAGTTCACGCTCGACGAACTGCAGCAGTTCCGCCAGTGGGGCTCCCCCACCCCTGGCCACCCCGAGCGCGATGTACAGCGTGGTATAGAGAATACATCGGGGCCCTTAGGACAGGGACACACCTTTGCCGCTGGAGCCGCCGTGGCCGAGAAATTCCTGGAGGCACGGCTCGGACACACCGTAATGCAGCACAAGATATATGCCTATATATCTGATGGCGGCATCGAGGAAGAGATCTCACAAGGCACGGGCCGACTGGCCGGCATACTGGGGCTCAACAACCTCATCATGTTCTACGACTCTAACGACATACAGCTCTCTACCGAGTGCAAGGTGGTGATGCAGGAAGACACCGCCGCCAAGTACAAGGCTTGGGGATGGAATGTCATCAAGATTGACGGCAACGACGTAGACCAGATACGGCAAGCGCTCGATACAGCCAACGCTGAGGAACACCGCCCCACCCTGATTATCGGCAAGACCATCATGGGCAAGGGTGCCCTGAAGGCCGATGGGTCGAGCTACGAGCACACCATCAAGACCCACGGGACTCCACTCGGCGGCGAGGCTTACCGCAACACCATCGTACACTTAGGCGGCAATCCTGATGACCCATTCGTCATCTTTGACGATGTCAAGGAACTGTATGCCAACAGACGCAAGGAGCTGCAAGCCATCGTGGCCGACCGCCGTAAGGCCGAGGACGAATGGGCCAAGGCCAACCCCGAGAAAGCACAGCAGATGCAGACTTGGTTCTCGGGCAACGCCCCCAAGGTAGACTGGAGCACATTTGTCCAGAAACCAGACATCGCCACCCGTGCAGCCTCGGCTGCCTGCTTAGGCGTGCTGGCCGAGCAGGTACCCAACATGATATGCTCTTCGGCCGACCTCTCTAACTCTGACAAGACAGACGGGTTCCTGAAGAAGACCCACGACCTGAGCAAGGACGATTTTACCGGCGCTTTCTTCGAGGCGGGTGTAAGCGAACTCACCATGGCCTGTATGTGTATCGGCATGTATCTGCATGGAGGCGTCATCCCGGCCTGCGCCACGTTCTTCGTATTCTCAGACTACATGAAACCCGCTGTACGCCTGGCAGCCCTCATGGAGGTGCCCATCAAGTTTATCTGGACCCACGATGCGTTCCGCGTAGGCGAGGACGGCCCCACCCATGAGCCTGTAGAGCAGGAGGCACAGATACGACTGATGGAGAAGCTGAGAAACCATCATGGCAACGACTCGGTACGTGTATTCCGCCCAGCCGATGCCAACGAGGCTACCGTAGCCTGGCAGATGGCCATGGAGAACATGTCGACCCCGACGGCCCTCATTTTCTCGCGCCAGGGCATCAAGAACCTGCCCGAAGGCAATGACTATCAGCAGGCCCGCAAGGGTGCCTACGTAGTAGCTGGCTCTGATGCCGACTTCGATGTAATACTGTTAGCCTCGGGGTCAGAGGTTTCTACCCTGGTAGCCGGAGCCGAGTTGCTGCGCCAGGATGGTATCAAGGTACGCATCGTGAGCGTTCCCTCAGAGGGATTGTTCCGCCGCCAGAGTGCCGAGTATCAGGAAGAGGTTCTGCCAGCCGCTGCCAAGAAATTCGGCCTCACCGCCGGTCTGCCCGTCACCCTCGAGGGACTGGTAGGAGCCAATGGTACCGTCTACGGACTCAACAGTTTTGGTTTCTCGGCCCCCTACAAAGTACTGGATGAGAAATTAGGCTTCACGGCCCAGAATGTATATAACCAAGTTAAACAACTTCTAAAACATTAAGACTATGGAAGTAAAGACTGTCGGACTGGCTTGCGACCACGCAGGCTTCCCATTGAAACAATTCGTTATCGAGTATCTTGAAAAGAAGGGTTATCCCTACAAGGACTATGGCACCTATAGCGACCAGAGTGTAGACTATCCTGACTTTGCCCATGCCCTTGCCAAGGGCATTGAGAGTGGCGAGGTCTACCCAGGCATCGGCATCTGTGGCAGTGGCGAGGGTATGGCTATCTGCCTGAACAAGCACCAGGCTGTACGTGCCGGACTGGCTTGGAACAAAGAGATAGCCGGACTGATACGACAGCACAACGACGCCAATGTATTGGTTATGCCAGGCCGATTTATAGATAATAAGACGGCCGAGACCATCATGGATACCTTCTTTGCCACCACCTTTGAGGGTGGCCGCCATGAACGCCGTGTAAAGAAGATTCCCGTACAGGAGTAACCCCCCTACTCTCATTGCAACTTAACGGAACCAAGGAGGCACATGCCTCTCCTGGTTCCGTTTCTTTTTTCAGCAGTAACGCCTATCCCAACCATTACCCGAGAAAAACTTCGGTGTACAGCGCGAATATCCGCCAACCCACTTTCACCCGTTAGACCATGTCCCATGAGTATACAGGAGAGGCCCTCCCTACTTGCCTGAAGCAAGTGGTGAGGGCCTCTATTATAATACTATCAGTTTTTATAGATTTACTCTTCCTCTTCTTTCTGCTCTGCCTCGTGCTCAGCTATCAGCTTGTTCTGGACATCA
>CAKPRX010000093.1 GCA_934183135.1 uncultured Prevotella sp. | reverse complement strand
GACGTGACGGCCAAGTGCTATGGCGGCGACGTGAGCCGCAAGCGCAAACTGCTCGAGAAACAGAAGAAAGGTAAGAAGCGCATGAAGCAGATAGGCAACGTAGAGGTGCCGCAGAAAGCATTCTTGGCGGTGCTGAAGCTCGACTGACAGTCGCTACGCTCACCCCCATACACATGGATAGCCTCCATCCACCCAGCATACTGACTGCGGGTAGGGTGGAGGCTTTTTGCAAAGGAAAAATGAAAAAACTTAGCAATTTTCTTTGCTAAGTCTGCCTTTTCCGCTACCTTTGTACTGAGTAGGCTTTGACCTCTGGCCCCAGGATAGGTTCACATTGTCCTGCCGCCCCTCCTTAGCAATACTGATAACAACCCTAACAGACAAACATAGTTAACCCATGGATAAGTTTAATACAATACGAGACGTAGCCCGAGAGTTGGCACGCAAGTACAGCACCATGACCCATGACGAGCTGGACGTGCTGGAGAGTATACTGGTTCCTAAGAAATATCTGAAGGGGCAGATGATACTGTCCGAAGGCGATGTCTGTCGCGATCTTCTGTACATAGCCAAGGGCATGACCCGTCAGTTCTACTTCAAGAACGGCAAGGAGCTTACTGAGCACCTCGCCGTCGAGGGTAATGTGGTGATGTGTATCGAGAGCCTGTTCAAGGAGGAACCTACACGCCTACAGATAGAGGCCCTGGAACCCACCTGGGTGGTAGCCTTGCCTAAGGCACGCCTGGAGGAGGTGGCTCTGCACAACGTGAACATACAGATACTCTACCGAAAGATACTCGAGGAGAGCCTGATAACCTCTCAGATACACGCCGACTTGGTTCGCTTTGAGACATCGCAGGACCGCTATCAGAAACTGTGCAAGCTTATGCCCCAGGTGATACTCCGCGCCCCGCTCACCTATATAGCCAGCTATCTGCAAATGACTCCGGAGACGCTGAGCCGAGTGCGCACCGCCGCGCTGAAGAAGTGAGGCGCGCGTGCTGATGGCTACCCGCGCAGGGGCCGACTTGCCTACCAGGCAGGTCGGCCCCTGCGCGTTTATGACGAGGCTCTTCTGTGCGTAAACTATTTGTTATCAGATATTTGCGTGTTCTTTGGAAAAAGCCCTTGGCCATCTCTGGCTCCATTCTAAGGTTGGGAATGTACATTCTGAGGTCTGGGATGTGCATCTGTAAGTTGCGAATGTGCGTCCCATGGTTTAGGATAGAGCCTGTGAGGACAGGTGGCGCGATGGCGGCCATCCGCTGTGTGGTGCCCACCGCTCCGCCTGGGCACCTGTGGTATATAAAACGCATGAACCGTTATCTCTGCACGGCAGCCCGGTATGGGCAGGGTGACAGCGATAACGGTTCATGCGTTTTAAGCGTACCTATGTATTGGTAGCGGGTGTGGGCGCGTCAGTACACACGCGGGCCGAAGATGGCGGTGCCCACCCGTACCATGGTAGAGCCGTGGGCTACGGCGATGGGGTAGTCGTGGCTCATGCCCCACGAGCACTCGCAGAACGAGGGGTCGTCGGCAAAGAACTCAGACTTGAACTGGGCGAAGCAGCGGCTGCCCTCGTCAAACTCGCGGGCTATCTGGGCCGTGTCGTCGGTATTCGAGGCCATCATCATCAGGCCGCATATCTGTACATGGCCCATCTGGCGCCACTCGCCGCTGGCCAGCAGTTCGTGACAGTCGGCCGGGGCGAGCCCGTACTTGGTGGCCTCCTCGGCTATGTGTAGCTCCAGCAGCACCTTGATGACCCGCCCGCAGCGGGCAGCCTGCTTGTCTATCTCGCGAAGCAGCCTGAGCGAGTCTACCGACTCTATCATGGCGATATAGGGAGCTATGTACTTTACCTTGTTGGTCTGCAGATGCCCTATGAAGTGCCACTCGATGTCGGCAGGCAGCGCGTCGGCCTTCCGGGCAAGTTCCTGCTCATGGCTTTCGCCAAATACGCGCTGCCCCTCACGGTAAGCAGCCATGATATACTCGTCGGGGTGAAACTTGCTGATGGCGATGAGCTTCACGCCGGCGGGCAACTGGGCCTTGACGGCCAGCAGGTTTTTTGCCACATCGGTCTCCATTATTTTGCCTCCTCGTATTCGGGTTTGTCGTCGGCCTCGGCCTTGGTCGTGGCCTTGTGCTCGAAGACGTCCATGATGCGCGTCTCGCTGATATTGGCTATCACGTAGTCTATCATGGTGCCCCCCATCACGTCGTCTATGTTCTTGATGGCGCTGTTGATGGTGGCGGCCTGTACCAGGTAAGTCACGCTGGTGCGTTTCTCCTTCTCGGTCTTCTCGTCGATGGTTATAAACTGCAGCTTGGTCTTGTACCAGCGGTCATCGTTGGCGTTCTCGCTGAAAAAGATTTCTCCGTAGGCGGCCGGGTTGATGTTCTTGACCTCAAACTCGCCGCTTATATATGCCGACATCTCGCGCGTGATGGCCTCTTCGGCCTCGCCGAAACTCAGGGCGTCTACTACATACAGTTCGCTTACTTTCTTGACTGTGCCGTCCTCCATAGTCTTCTCGTAGCGGACGGTGGTTTCATACCAGTTGGCTGTTCTACTTCTCATTGTCATAATGGTTGTTATCAATGCAAAGTTAGCTATTTTTTTTAGACATTCGGGACTGTTTGGCAAAAAAAATAGCTAACTTTGCAGCGTTAATAAGAATATAGATTATGCCTAATATATCGCTCCGAGGGATAGAGATGCCCGAGTCGCCTATCCGCAAGCTGGCACCGCTGGCCGCCGCTGCCAAGCAGAGGGGTATCCACGTGTACCACCTTAACATCGGCCAGCCCGACCTGCCCACCCCGCAGTGTGGACTCGATGCCCTGAAGAATATCCACCGCCGTGTACTCGAGTACTCGCCGTCGCAGGGCTACCTGAGTTACCGGCAGAAGCTGACGGGGTACTACAAGAAGTATGGCATCGACGTGACGGCCGATGACATCATCATCACCTCGGGAGGGTCAGAGGCCGTGCTGTTTGCCTTTATGAGCACGCTCAATCCCGGCGACGAGATTATCATCCCCGAGCCGGCCTACGCCAACTATATGGCCTTTGCCGTGTCGGCCGGGGCCACCATCCGCACCATCGCCACCACCATCGACGAGGGCTTTGCCCTGCCCCGTGTGGAGCGCTTCGAGGAACTCATCAACGACCGTACCCGCGCCATTATGATATGTAACCCCAACAACCCCACGGGCTACCTGTACACCCGGCGCGAGATGCACCAGATACGCGACTTGGTCAAGAAGTACGACCTCTACCTCTTCTCGGACGAGGTGTACCGCGAGTATATCTATACCGGCTCGCCCTACATCAGCGCCATGCACCTGGAGGGCATCGAGCAGAACACGATACTGATAGACTCGGTGTCCAAGCGTTACAGCGAGTGTGGCATACGTATCGGCGCACTGGTTACCAAGAACGCCGAGGTGCGCCGGGCCGTGATGAAGTTCTGCCAGGCCCGCCTGTCGCCACCCCTTATAGGACAGATAGTGGCCGAGGCATCGCTGGATGCCCCCGAGGAGTATTACCGCGACGTGTACGAGGAGTACCTGGAGCGCCGTAAGTGCCTGGTCGACGGCCTGAACCGTATTCCCGGTGTCTACTCGCCCATCCCCATGGGTGCCTTCTATACGGTGGCTAAGCTACCCGTCGACGACAGCGAGAAGTTCTGCCGCTGGTGTCTTGAGGAGTTCAGCTACGAGAACGAGACCGTGATGACGGCCCCTGCCCAGGGATTTTATACTACCCCCGGTGCCGGCCGCAACCAGGTGCGTATAGCCTATGTGCTCAAGAAGGAAGACCTGGAACGTGCCCTGTTTATCCTGCGCAAGGCGCTGGAAGCCTATCCGGGACGGGTAGATTCCGAGGAATGACCCTGAACGCCAGCAAGCTCCATGAACTTACCTCTCTACATAGCCCGCAAGATATATGCCGATACCGGTGACCGCCACAAGGTATCTAAGCCCGCCATGCGCATAGCCATCGCCGGCGTGGCCATAGGCCTGGCCGTGATGATAGTGTCGGTGAGCGTGGTGTTCGGCTTCAAGCACACCATACAGGACAAGGTGATAGGCTTCGGGGGCCACATCCAGGTGGCCGACTTTATGACCCTGCAGAACCAGGAGCAGTATCCCATCCAGATGGGCGACTCCATGCTACGGGTGATACGCGCCATTCCCGGTGTGAGCCATGTACAGCGGTTTGCCATGAAGCAGGGCATCCTCAAGACCGACAGCGACTTCCTGGGAGTGGCCTTCAAGGGCATAGGGGCCGACTACGACACTACCTTTATACACCAGCACATGGTAGAGGGCTCTATCCCACATTTCTCGGACAGTGCCAGCACCAACAGCATACTCGTCTCGCAGCGCATGGCCGACATGCTGCACCTGAAGACGGGCGGCAGGGTGTTCGCCTACTTCATAGACCAGCAGGGAGTGCGCGCGCGCCGCTTTACCATAGCCGGCATCTACCGTACCAACCTTACCCAGTACGACCGTACCATCTGCTTTACCGACCTGCACACGGCCGTAAAGCTCAATGGATGGGAGAGCGACCAGGCGACGGGGGCCGAGGTTACCGTGGCCGACCTGAACCATCTGAACGAGGTCGAGAACCTGTTTATAGACCGGGTTAACCGCTCGGGAGACAGCTATGGAGCCACCTACACCTCTAAGACCATCCAGGAGATTAACCCTCAGATATTCCACTGGCTCAACCTGCTCGACCTCAACGTCTGGATTATCCTGGCGCTTATGGTGGCCGTGGCGGGAGTTACCATGGTGTCGGGCCTGCTCATCATTATCCTGGAGCGCACCACCATGATAGGTGTGCTCAAGGCTCTGGGTGCCCGTAACCGCATGGTGCGCCGTGTGTTCCTGTGGTTTGCCGTGTTCATTATAGGCCGTGGCCTGCTGTGGGGCGACGGCATAGCCCTGGCGCTGCTCTTGCTGCAGCGCTATACGGGTCTGGTACATCTGGACCCCACTACCTACTATGTAGACACGGCCCCGGTAGAGATCAACGTTCCCATTATCCTGCTGCTCAACCTGGCCACCCTGCTGGTGAGCGTGCTGGTCCTGATAGGCCCCAGCTACCTGGTGTCGCACATCCATCCAGCCAAGAGCATGCGCTACGAGTAGATGGGCGACAGCCCCCTCTCCCTCCTTATATATTATAGGTATATGCGCGCGAACGCCTAAAAGCGGTCGGGCGATGATTTTTTTCGGCGCAAACTGTTGCGTAATTACGCGGAAATATCTAAATTTGTCGTATTGATAATAAACTATAACATTATGATAGACGTAAAACAGACTTTGAGCGACGCCGAGGAGCGTATGGAGATGGCTGCCATGTATCTGGATGAGCAGTTGGTACGCATCCGTGCCGGCCGCGCCAACGTGGCCCTGCTCGATGGAGTAAGAGTTAACTCGTATGGCTCTATGGTGCCCCTCAACCAGGTGGCCACCATTACCGTGCCCGACGCCCGCACCATAGCCATCCGTCCCTGGGACAAGAAGGCCATCAAGGATATAGAGAAGGGCATCATGGACAGCGACGTGGGCATCACCCCCGAGAACAATGGCGAGGTGGTGCGCCTCAACCTACCTCAGCCCACCGGCGAGCGACGCCAGGAGCTGGTCAAGCAGTGCAACAAGATAGGCGAGCGCTCTAAGGTAGAGGTTCGCAATGTGCGCGGCGAGGTCAAGGACAAGCTGAAAAAGGCCATCAAGGACGGCCTGTCGGAAGACCTGGAAAAGGATGCCGAGGCTGACCTGCAGAAGCTACACGATAAGTACATCAAGAAGATTGATGAACTGCTGGAAGCTAAGCAGAAAGAGATAATGACCGTATAAGTGAAGGGACTGGTCATCAAGAATACCGGTAGCTGGTACTCCGTGCGCACGGACGACGGTGCTACGGTGGAGAGCAAGATTAAGGGCAACTTCCGGCTCAAGGGAATACGCAGCACCAACCCGGTGGCTGTGGGCGACAGGGTCGAGATAGTGCGCAACCAGGAGGGCACGGCCTTTATCACGGCCATCGCTGACCGGCGCAACTACATCATCCGCAAGTCGCAGAACCTGTCCAAGCAGAGCCACATCATCGCGGCCAATGTAGACCAGGCTTTCCTGCTCGTCACGGTGAGCCACCCGCAGACCTCGACTACCTTTATAGACCGCTTCCTGGCCTCGGCCGAGGCTTACAGCGTGCCGGTGGTACTGGTGTTTAACAAGACCGACCTGCTGACACCCGAGGAACTGCATTATCAGCAGATGATGGTCGGCCTGTACGACACGGTGGGCTACGAGTGCCGCCAGGTGTCGGCCGCCACGGGCGAGGGCGTAGCCGAGCTTATGCCCCTGCTCACGGGCCAGGTTACGGTGCTCAGCGGCAATAGCGGCGTGGGCAAGTCGACCCTCATCAACGCGCTGGTGCCCGGTGCCCAGTTGCGCACGGCCGAGATTTCGGATGCCCACGATGCCGGCATGCACACCACCACCTTCAGCGAGATGCTGCAGTTGACCTGTGGCGGCTACCTCATAGACACCCCGGGCATACGGGGGTTCGGCACGTTCGACATGGAGCCCGAGGAGATAACGAGTTACTTCAAGGAGATATTCCGCTACTCTCACAACTGCCGTTTCTCTAACTGCACCCACACCCACGAGCCAGGCTGCGCTGTTCTCGATGCCGTGGAGCATCACTACATAGCCGCCTCGCGCTACCAGTCATACCTCTCCATGCTTGAGGATAAGGACGAGGCTAAGTACCGCACCGGCTACTGACGCCGTGGTACGCTCTGCGTAGCTGGCTGGCTGTCAATAGGAAAACCGCAATGGACACGGTTCCCATAGGGAGCGTCTCCATTGCGGTTTTTGGTGTATATAGGGCTGTGCGTGTCAGCCTATGGTGATGGTATATTCGCTCATGAAGCTGGCGCCGGGCTGCAGGCGGTTGATGAGATACTTCTGGCTCAGGTCGCCGTCGAACTCGGCCCAGTCGTGTATGCCATACCACGGTTCTATGCAGATAAAGGGCGCGTTCTTGCCCGTGGGGCTCCAGATGCCCACGGCCGGCGCGCGGAAGTTGACCGTCACGGCGGGCGTGCCGTCGGTGTTTAGCAGGGCTATGTCGTGCAACTGCGACTCGTCGAACACCAGGGCATCGTCGTCAAAGTCGTGTATGCCGAAGTGCCATACGTCGCCATCCATCTGTAGCGGGTGGTGTCCCTTCACGATGCAGCCTCCCACATTGCCATAGAGGCGCTGGGCACCAGGGTTGTCCAGGCGCAGGCTGCCGCTAAGCTCATCGCCTGGCTGCATGCCCGGTACGTTGAAGGCCGGATGGCCACCTATCTGGAAGAATATTTCGCGGCGGTCGGTGTTCTCGACATGCCATACCACGTGCAGTACGTTGTTGTCCAGGCGGTAAGTAACGCTCAGGTTGAAGTGGAACGGGTACACCTGCAGCGTATCTTCGCTGTCGGTGAGGGCGTAAGTAACGCGGCTGTCGGTATGGTTGATGAGCGTGAAGTCGCTCTTGCTGGCAAAACCATGGCGCGCCATGGTGTATGCCTTGCCATCCAGATGATAGGTGTTCTTCCACAGGCCGCAGACGATGGGGAAGAGGGTGGGCGAGTGCTTAGGCCAGTAGGCGGGGTCGGCCTGCCATAGATACTCGCGTCCGTCAGCATCCTTGATGCTCTGCAGTTCAGCTCCGTGTGCCGACACGGTAACCGTAAGTTGGTCATTGGTTAATTTTTCCATAGTTGTAGTTGTTTTCAGTACTGGCTACAAAGATAGCCTATTAATTCGAGTCTACGCCCATCGGGGGCGATTATTTTTCTGCTGA
Organism: uncultured Prevotella sp.; assembly: GCA_934183135.1. Lineage (GTDB taxonomy): Bacteria > Bacteroidota > Bacteroidia > Bacteroidales > Bacteroidaceae > Prevotella. The sequence continues at coordinate 391 of CAKPRX010000093.1, read as the reverse complement.
CCCACGCTTTGATGAAGCCTGCGGACACACCTACCACAGGGGCTACACCGGGCACGGGCAGTGTGGCCGGCGTAGCCCCTGTGGCTGTGTGAGGGGGTAGGGTGGCGCTACTTCAGTGTCCAATGGACCTTGTAGCGTGGGTCGCGTCGGCGGTACACTATGAGGGTGCATATCACGGCGTTGGCCAGTGCTACGGCTATACATGTATAGAGACCCACGCTGGCCAGGGTGTCCCATCGTGTGGTTGCGTTGTGTATGGCGAAACACAGCGTCAGTCCCGATATGGCCAGCGCCATGATGCGCGTATAGGTTACCATGACCACTAACTGGGCCACCGTGGTGATGCGCAGAGGCATGTGTACATCGGTGAGCGGGCGGTAGGCTGCCCGGA
>CAKPRX010000092.1 GCA_934183135.1 uncultured Prevotella sp. | reverse complement strand
GTGTACAGGTTGTCGTACTGCACGCCACCCCTGAGCTCGTTGTAGCTGGGCCGGTATATGTCGGCGGCATACGTAAGCTGCATCTGTGTCTTGCCCACAGGCAACGAAAGGGCCAGCGACGGAAACCACTTGCCGTAAGTCTTGCTCTGGCTGGCCACATACAGGCCATGGTCGTAATAGCCGAAGTCATTGTACTCATAGCGCAGCCCTGCCTGTACCGTCAGTGGGCCGCAGGTGCGGCTGTAGTCGACAAAGGCCGACGCCATGTACTCGCGTACTTTCTCATTCTCGTTGTCGGCCACCTCGGGAATTACCGCATAACCCATCCGTCGGTTCACCAGACTATACTCGCCACCAAACGACAGCGAGCCACTGAGCAGAGGGCAGTCCAGGACAAGCCTGGAGGCCAGCATGTAGTTGCGATTGTTACGACAGGAGTTTACGTCTGCCGTTTCGACCCCTGCCCTGCTGTCCCTGCTGCTCACCGCCTCGCGTACGGCCATCCATTCCTTCTTGCCATACCAGTAATAATCGGTGTTGAAGTCTACTTTGAGCTGCCCTATCTTGCCCACATAATACGCGTTAGACGAATAGGCCGTAGACTGGCCGGGACTCTGATAGTCTATGACCGACGATTCGCTCAGCACAGCGTTCTGCAGCGTATTAAACAACTGCGACCCTGCCCCATAGCTCCTGGCATAGCGATCGTAGCTGATGCTGGCACCCAAGTCATGATTCTCGCTGAGCACATAGCTGATGCCCAGCCGGGCATAGGGGTTAACGAAAGTAAACTCCTGGTTAACATCCATCGACTGCAGCCAGGTATCAGCCAGATAGGAATACTGGCGCACCCGCTTGTTATCAGGATTGTGGGTGTAGGCACCATAGAGAAAGCCGTTGACGTCAAGTCCGCCCTTACGGTAGTTGGCCCTAAACGCCTCATACGAGCTCAGGCGATGGTCTTCATTAACGCCCAGATTAGTCTTGTTGTCCATACTGAAGCCCTCGCCCTGGGGTTTCTTGGTGGTGATGCGGATAACACTCTTGACACTGGCATCATAGCGCGCGCCAGGGTTGCTGATAACCTCTATCTTCTTAATGTCGCTCGGCTGCAAGCGTTCCAGGTCCATACGGTCCTGCATCTTGCGCCCATTGATATAGATAGCGGGCGCGCCGCGTCCAAAGACTTCTATCTGTCCATCCTTGGCCGATACATTGGGAATACGCGAGAGCAGCTGCTCCATATCGGCAGTCTTCTCCAGTACGCTGCCCGCCACGAAGGTTGTAAAGCCCTCGCCGGTCAGCATGGTTTTAGGCAGGTAGCCCTTGACCACCACCTCGCCGAGCATGGCGGCACTTTCCAGCAGTTTCACGGTAAGAGCCGTTTGGCCTGTGTAGTTTATATATTGCGTGGTGTAGCCGGTATAGGAGAACCGCAGAATGTTGCCGCTCGTCACGTGGTCGAGCACGAACGTTCCGTCGTCACGGCTCACCGTTCCCCCGACAAACGAAGAATCGGCCTGCGACAGTTCTACAACATTAACAAACGGCAGTGGGGCTCCTGCCGCATCAACGACCACCCCCCCGACAGCCTGGGCACTCAGTAATGCAGGAAAGAAACCCAGAAAGACTATCAGAACACTAATGTAATTTTTCATTATCCTATTTCTTGTTAAAAAAAGGTGGCAGCCACGCTGGCCGCCACCTGTCTGCTACTCGTAAACCTCGTCTATGCCGTTCATGCCCACCGTGTCGTCGTCCTTCACACAGGGATTGAAGTCGGCCGGAACGTCAAAGGTGGCCTCCGGCGAATAGCCCAGCGTGCGGTCGCGGTACACCTTTTTCATAAAGTAAGCCCAGATGGGCAGCGCCATGGACGCGCCCTGCCCCAGGGCCATCGAGTCAAAGTGTATGTCCCTGTCCTCGCCGCCAACCCAGCATCCGCTTACCAGCTGAGGCGTAAATCCCATAAACCAGGCATCCGAATTGCGGTTGGTGGTACCCGTCTTGCCGCCAATCTGTCCCTCTATATTAAACTTGTACCTCAACCGGCCGGCAGTACCCTCGTCGACCACAGCCCGCAGTTCCTCCAGCATCTTGTAAGCACTCTCCGAACTGATAACCTCGTTCATCCGAGGCTGGAAGCGTGCCACCACATTGCCATCGGCATCCTCTATACGCGTAACTAACATGGGGGCGCAGCGTATGCCATTGTTGGCAAAGGCCGTATAGGCACTTACCATCTCGGCCACCGACACCTCGCAGGGGCCAAGGCACAGGGCCATCGAGGGGTATATGTCGGGGTTGTTAATGCCGAAGTCGTGCAGCAGGCTGACCAGCTGCTGCGGATTGAGCTTGCTCATCAGGTAAGCCGAGACCCAGTTGTTAGACTGGGCCAGGCCCCACTTGAGCGTAACCATCTCTCCGTAGCGCCTGCGGTTAGCATTGCGCGGCGTCCATGGTTTTCCGGCCACCATATAGGTATGCTGCACATTAGGAGCGCGGTCGCATGGCGAGAAACCGTTCTCCATGGCCAGCGCATAGAGGAAGGGCTTGATGGTAGAGCCCACCTGCCGGCGCCCGTCCATCACCATGTCGTACATAAAGTGGTTGTAGTTGAGTCCGCCCACATACGCCTTGACAGCCCCCGAGTGCGCATCCATACTCACGAAGCCCGCACGCAGAAAGGACTTATAGTAGCGTATGCTGTCCATGGGCGACATGACGGTATCGATGTCGCCGTGATAGGTAAACACGGTCATGTCGGTCTTGGTACGGAAGGCGCGGGCTATCTCGGCCTCTGATGCGCCAGCCGCCCTCATGGCCCGGTAGCGCTCGCTCTGCACCATGGCCTTGTTCATAATGGCGCGCACCTCCTGGGACGTAAGCTGGTCCGTAAAGGGAGCATTGGGCTTGCGGGCGTTCTCGCGCGAGAACAGGGGTTGCAGATAGCGGGCCACATGGCCGTACACAGCCTCCTCGGCATACTGCTGCATACGCGAGTCGATGGTCGTGTAGACTTTCAGGCCGTCGGTATATACATTGTAGGGGGTACCGTCTTTCTTGTAGTTCTTGTTACACCACCCGTAGAGAGGGTCGGTGGCCCAGGCTATCGAGTCGAGTACATACTGGCGATGGTTCCACGAGGGATACCTGTCTACTTCAGGACGCTGGGCCATCATGTACTGACGCAGGAACTCGCGGAAGTAAGTAGCCGTGCCGCCCTTGTGGTCGGTACGATGAAAATTGAGCTTGAGCCCCTCGCTGCAGTATTCCCTGTACTCCTCGTCAGACAGGTAGCCAGCCTTGCGCATCTGGGCCAGCACCACATTGCGGCGCTGCAGACAGCGGTCAGGGTAGCGCACGGGGTTAAAGAGCGACGGATTCTTACACAGTCCGATGAGCAGGGCCGACTCGGTAACGCTCAGGTCCTGCGGCTCCTTATTAAAATAGGTATTGGCAGCCGTCTTGATGCCCACCGCATTGTGCAAGAAGTCAAAGTAGTTGAGGTATAGGGCTATTATCTCCTCCTTGGTATAGGTGCGCTCCAGCTTGACGGCTATGACCCACTCGATGGGCTTCTGCATAAGCCGCTCGACCGTAGAGTGGGCCGACTCAGAGTACAGCTGCTTGGCCAGCTGCTGGGTAATGGTAGAGCCGCCACCCGCACTCTCGCGGCCCAGCAGGCCACGCTTGACAAGGGCACGGCCCAGAGCTATGAAGTCGATGCCCGAGTGGTCGTAGAAGCGCTCGTCCTCGGTGGCCACCAGGGCATGTACCAGATGGGGAGACAGGCGGGCGTAGCTCACGGGGATGCGGTTCTCGCGGTTGAAACTCCAGGTGCCTATCACCTTGCCGTCGGCCGAGTACACCTGCGTGGCAAAGCGGCTGATGGGGTTCTGCAACTCGTCGATGGGCGGCATGTAGCCTATCCAGCCGTTCCATATAGCCGTAAACACTATCAGTACGAACAGGACAGAGGCTCCCAGCAGGGCCCACAGGGTATGTATAAATTTCTTTCTCATATATGCGTCGTTAGCTTAGCCCTGCTATGGTGCAGAACTGTCGTTGTTATAACATCCTGAGCACCAGCCGGTGCTCCCCGGGTATGCCCGGGGAGCGGCACACACCGCCACGGGCTGCGCCAAGGCCGACAAGCAAGTCCATTACAAGCGCGGCAAAAATACAAAGAAAATCCGAGAAAATCCTATCTTTTAACAGCTTATTTGCTGTCACTGAGATTTTTGGCCTGTTTGGGCGCGCGCCCACCACCATAGCAGCGCCGCCTAAGGACATGACAGCCGGCAGCGGCGCAGGCACCAACGCGCCGTCGCACCTGGGTATGCCCATCATTTTTCCAGTCAAAGAGCGTGGCACTAAAGACTATTATTTGTAATTTTGCAGCTCTTATCAGAAAAAAATACAGCTATCATGGAACAGACAAGTATGAAGAAGGCCTTTATCCAGCTGCATCTGAGCGTGCTGCTGGCTGGATTTACGGGGCTGTTTGGCAAACTTATTACGCTCAATGAGACCACTCTGACATGGTACCGCATCTTTTTCACGGCGGCGATACTCTTAGTGTTTACCGGACTGCCCAGGGTGGGCTGGAAGAAGGCTTTGCAGATAGCCGGGTGCGGCACGCTCTTAGGGCTGCATTGGATACTGTTCTACGCGTCTATCAAGGCGAGCAACGTGTCCATCGGCGTGGTGTGCTTTGCCAGCATGTGCTTCTTCACCTCCATCTTTGAGCCGCTCATCATGCGCAGCCGTTTCTCCATGACCGAGATGCTGCTGTCGCTCATCACCATTGCCGGCCTGGTGTGTATCTTCTCGTTCGACTCGCGCTACCGCACAGGCATCGTCATCGGCATTATCTCGGCCGCCGTATGCTCGCTCTATGCCGTGACCAACAAGAAAGTGGCCCCGGGCGTCCAGGCGCGCACCATGCTGCTCTACGAGATGCTGGGCGGCCTGGTGGGCGTATCGCTCATCATCCCCATATACCTGCAGATATACCCGACCGGCCAGCCCGTAGCCATTATACCCGAAGGCAGCAACCTGTGGCTACTGCTGTGCCTGTCGCTTTTCTGCACCGTGGGGCTTTATCTCCTTCAGATACTGGCCCTGAAGCGGCTGTCGGCCTTCACCGTCAACCTGACATACAACCTGGAGCCGTGCTACACCATTCTTATCGCCTTTATAGCCTTTGGCGAGGCGCGAGAGCTCAATGCCTCGTTCTATGTAGGCATATCGATGGTGATACTGAGCGTGCTCCTACAGACGCTGCGCACATGGCGCAGGCGCCAGCAGTCATCATGAGCTTAGCCGGAGCCGTCATGAGCGCGCCAACAACCATCACGAGGACACTCCTGACGGCTCCCGGCAACGCAGAGATGGCAAGCCCGAGAAAACACAGCATCGCTAAGGCGCTAAAAAATATCAGCCCGAACGCAACTTTTTACGCCACCCAGGGGCTGATATTGGAAAAATATGTGTACCTTAGCAGTCGAAATAAAATTATTCATCCCCAAAACTGCAATGGAAAGACATAATTTTGTGACGATCGAGGACCTGTCTAAGGAGAAACTCCTGTATCTCTTAGAGATGGCCAAGGAATTTGAAAAACACCCCAACCGAGAGTTACTGAAGGGAAAAGTTGTCGCCACGCTTTTCTTTGAGCCCTCAACCCGTACCCAACTTAGTTTTCAGACCGCAGCCAACCGCTTAGGGGCACGCGTGATAGGCTTCTCGGATGCCAAGACATCGAGCACCACCAAGGGCGAGACGCTCAAGGACACCATCCTGATGGTATCTAACTATGCCGACGTGATAGTCATGCGCCACTCTATCGAGGGGGCAGCCCTCTACGCCAGCGAGGTGGCTCCCATACCCATCGTCAATGCGGGCGACGGGGCCCACATGCACCCCTCGCAGTGCCTGCTCGACCTCTACTCTATCTACAAGACCCAGGGCACGCTCGAGAACCTGAACATCTACCTGGTAGGCGACCTGAAATACGGCCGGACGGTACACTCGCTCATCACGGCCATGCGCCACTTCAACCCCACTTTCCATTTCATCGCCCCCAAGGAGCTGGCCATGCCTCAGGAGTACAAGCTGTACTGCCAGGAGCACGGCATCAGGTACCAGGAGCACACCGCCTTCAACGAGAAGGTCATCGCCGATGCCGATATACTCTACATGACCCGCGTTCAGAAGGAGCGCTTCTCAGACCTCATGGAGTACGAGAAGGTCAAAAACATCTACATCCTGAACCGTGACATGCTCAGGCTGGCCAAGCCCAACATGAAGATAATGCACCCGCTGCCCCGCGTCAACGAGATAGCCTACGATGTAGACGACGACCCACACGCTTACTATATACAGCAGGCCAAGAACGGCCTCTATGCCCGCGAGGCCATCTTCTTCCACTGCCTGGCCATCAGTCTTGAAGATATTAAGATCGATAAAACTATCATCGAATACTGGCTAAGAAAGAAATGCTGGTCACGGCTATCGAGAACGGTACCGTGATAGACCACATACCCGCAGAGAAGACCTACAAGGTAGTGACCCTGCTACAGTTAGACAAGCTGACCACCCCGGTTACCATAGGCAACTATCTGGAGTCAAAGAAGGTGGGCCACAAGGGCATCATCAAGGTGTCGGGCAGGTTCTTTACCGACGCCGAGATTTCGCAGCTCTCGGTAGTAGCCCCCAAGGCTGTGCTCAACATCATCAGGGACTATGAGGTGGTAGAGAAGAAGATGGTAGAGACACCCGATACCCTGAGGGGCATCGTGAAGTGCAACAACCCCGTATGTATCTGCAACAACGAGCCCATGGGCACCATCTTCAACGTGATAGACAAGGTACACGGCATCATCAAGTGCCATTACTGCGACAAAGAGCAGGAACTGAGCAAGGCTAAGCTGTGCTGACACGGTGCCAGGCTCGGCCGTACAGATACCTATATATAATATAATGTGTAATAACCAACATTTCGCCCCCTACGAGTAAGTTGGGCTCGCTCCTCATAACGGAGAACAGGGAAAACATTCTTATGGAAAAAGACCAAGTGATTTTCGACCTCATCGAGAGAGAACACCAGCGCCAGCTCAAGGGCATGGAGCTCATTGCATCAGAGAATTTCGTCAGCGATGAGGTGATGCAGGCCATGGGCAGTTATCTTACCAACAAATATGCTGAAGGCCTGCCCGGCCATCGCTACTACGGCGGTTGCCAAGTGGTAGACGAGGTAGAGAATATAGCCCGCGACCGCGTCAAGAAGCTGTTCGGTGCCGAGTTTGCCAACGTCCAGCCCCACTCGGGCGCCCAGGCCAATGCTGCCGTACTGCTCGCCGTACTCAAGCCAGGCGACACCTTTATGGGACTGGACCTGGACCACGGCGGGCACCTCTCGCACGGTTCGCGCGTCAACACTTCCGGCATCCTCTACAAGCCCGTGGGCTACAAACTGAACCGTGAGACGGGCCGCATAGACTACGACGAGATGGAACGTCTGGCCCTGGAACACAAGCCCAAGCTGATTATCGGCGGCGGATCGGCCTACAGCCGCGAGTGGGATTATGCCCGCATGCGCAAGATTGCCGATGAGGTAGGGGCACTGCTCATGGTAGACATGGCCCACCCTGCCGGACTGATAGCTGCCGGCCTGCTGGACAACCCGGTCAAGTATGCCGACATCGTTACCACCACTACCCACAAGACACTGCGCGGCCCACGCGGTGGTGTCATCCTGATGGGCAAGGACTTTGCCAACCCCTGGGGCATCACCACCAAGAAAGGCGAGGTGCGCATGATGAGCTCGCTGCTTAACAGCGCCGTATTCCCCGGCACCCAGGGTGGCCCGCTGGAGCATGTCATCGCTGCCAAGGCTGTGGCTTTCGGCGAGAACCTGCGTCCCTCGTGGAAAGAGTATGCAGCCCAGGTAAAGAAAAATGCAGCCGTGCTGGCCGAAGACCTTATCAGCCGTGGTTTCGACATCGTCAGCGGCGGTACCGACAACCACTCTATGCTGGTAGACCTTCGTCCCAAGTATCCGGAGCTTACCGGCAAAGTGGCCGAGAACGCCCTGGTAGCAGCCGACATTACTGCCAACAAGAACATGGTACCCTTTGATACCCGCAGTGCCTTCCAGACATCGGGCATCCGCCTGGGCACAGCTGCCATGACAACCCGTGGCGCCAAGGAGGACATGATGCACCTCATAGCCGAGCTTATCGAGGAAGTGCTCAACGACCCCGAGAACG
>CAKPRX010000091.1 GCA_934183135.1 uncultured Prevotella sp. | reverse complement strand
ATAGCCGTGATACGCTATGCCAGGGGCACGGCGGCCCTGGCCATGGGTCTGCTGATGTATAGCCCCATGCTCATCCTGATGAAGATGGGGCTATACCCCAACTGGAAGGCCAAGCAGCGGCTCTTTGCCCACTTCTTCGGCGGATGGAGCTTAGGCCGCTTTGACCGCTGTTGCCAGCAGTTTGCCGCCACTCACAGCCATCTGCTGCGCCCCGAGGGTGTCAGACTCATACAACGGGTACTGGCCGAGGGTGCCCAGGTGGCCATCGTGAGTGCCAGCATAGACAACTGGGTGGCCCCGTTCTTCGACAGCATGGGCGACGAGGCCCACCGACCGCTGATTATAGGCACCCGGATAGAGGTGAGCGGCGGCCGACTGACAGGACGGTTCTGCACGCCCAACTGCTATGGACCCGAGAAGGTACGGAGGCTACACGAGGCTTTTCCGCACCGCGACACCTATACCCTGACGGCCTTTGGCGACAGCCGGGGCGATAAAGAACTACTGGAAGATGCTGACGAACGACACTACAAACCCTTCCGCTAACCGCCGGCGCCAGACCGTGGGCGAGGTGATACGCTTCGCACTGGTAGGGGGTACCGCCACCCTGCTGCAGTACGGAGCCTACTGGCTGCTGCTACGCTGGCTGGCACCCACGCTGGCCATGACGATGGCATACGCCATCAGTTTCGCGTTCAACTTCTACGCCTCGACGCGGTTCACGTTCCGCGTAAAAGCCACGGCACGCCATGGCGCTGGCTTTGCCCTCTCGCACGCTATAAACTACGTGTTGCAGATGGCCGTGCTCAACGCGGCCCTATGGATAGGCATCAGCGACAAGCTGGCCCCCATCCCCATGTTTGCCGTGTGCGTGCCGGTCAACTTCGTGCTGGTGCGCTACTTTCTTAAAAGATAACGATATGGACAAGACTACCCTCCGCACACTTCTCTGCCCCCGCCGCGACGAGCGGACGATGATGGCTGTCGTGCTGGCACTGTTAGTGGCCCTCAACGCGCTGACCATAGCACACTACCAGGGCCTCTTTACGCCGCTGGCAGACAATTACTGGAACCTCTTCGTGACCCGCTTCCAGGTATCTGGCTTTGACCCCATCTCCTATTATGTCATCTCTGACTGGGAAGCCCGCTATAACGTGTACAGACACCCCTTGCTGGCGTTCATCATGTGGATTCCGTATCTCATTAACCGCGCGCTGATGGCCCTGACGGGCATTAACTGTGCCCTGTACATCATGTGCGTCATACAGATAGCGGCGGCGTGGTACGCTTTCCTCTTCCTGTACAGGCTGATACACGACGTGCTGGCCGTAGCCAAGGCCGATGCCCGTCTGCTGTGCTTCTTCATGTACTCCTTCGCCATGGTAATGGTAACGGCCATGGTGCCCGACCACTTCGTACTCTCGCTCTGCCTACTGCTGTTCACCCTCTATGTAACGGGGCTCTACCTGCAGCGCCACAGGGCCATGGGGATATGGGCCACCATCGGCCTGTTTGTGGCCACGGCCGGCATATCGCTCAACAACGGTCTGAAAGTGTTCATGGCAGCCCTATGGGTCAACGGGCGCCGCTTCTTCCGTCCCCAGTTTGTCTTAGGTGCCGTACTGATACCCGCCATCGCGCTATGGTGGGGCTGCCGCAACGAGTACCACTACCTGGTGGCACCCGGCGAGAACGCCCGGCATGCGGCCAACGCCAAGCGCAAGGCCGAGCAGCGACAGCGCGAGGCCGAACGGCAGCGGCAGGCGGCAGCCACAATGACCCTGAAGGCGGTCAGCGACAGCGCCCACCGCACCACGGCGGCCCCAGCCAAGCCCAAGACTAAGCGCCAGCCCAAGAAGGGTGCTCCGCTGATGGAGGGCGAGTTCATGCGGTGGACAGACATGACCACCCCGCGGTGGACGTCTATCGTAGAGAACCTGATGGGCGAGTCCATACAGCTACACCCCGACTACCTGCTCCAGGACGAAAGCCGCAGCCGGCCCATGATTATCAAGTACCGATGGACGGTCAACTACGTGGTCGAGGCCCTCATCGCCCTGCTCTTCGTGATGGGCATCTGGTGCGGCCGACGCAGCAGACTGCTCTGGGTGGCCCTCTCGTGGTGGGCCATGGACATGGCGCTGCATGTGGGCATAGGCTTCGGCCTCAACGAGATATACATTATGACGGCCCAGTGGATATATGTCATCCCCCTGGCCATGGCGTCTCTCTTCACCAGCAGCCGCTGGCTCGGCCTGAAACGTGGCGTGGTGGCAGTCCTCACCCTATACCTATATATATATAACGGTTACTTTATTATAGACTACATGCTATGTTGAGAATATTGAGAATCAAGTCCGGCGAGCGCCTCGTGGCCCTGGTGGCGCTGCTGGTTATCACAGCGCTCAACGCGCTGGTTATCGCACACTACTATCCGGAGCTGTCAGCGATGAACGTCAACTACCACGACGTGGCCCGCGACACGTTCCACATATCCGGCTTCGACGCGTGGAGCTACTCGGTGGTGTCCGAGTGGAGCGGCTGGCAGTACAACATATACCGCCACCCGCTGCTGGCCATCTTCATGCTCATACCCTGTCTTATCAACCAGGGGCTGATGGCCCTGACGGGGGTCAACTGTGCCATCTTCGTGGTGGGAGCCATCGAGATATTCTTCGGGTTCTACGCGGCCGTGTTCTTCTTCCGCCTGCTGCGCGAGGTGGTGGCCCTGAGCCAGGCCGACGCCACCCTGCTCACGCTGATGCTGTTCTCCATGGCTTATATCATGCTCACGGTGATGGTGCCCGACCACTTCAACCTCACCCTGTGTATGATGATGGTAACCCTCTACACAGCCGGACGGCTGATGAAGACCGGCCGCCCCATGAAGCTATGGCACACGGTGGTGCTGTTTGTCTTCATGGCGGGCGTGTCGCTCAACAATGGTATCAAGGTGTTCCTGGCCGCGCTGTTTACCAACGGTCGCCGCTTCTTCAGGCCCCGCTTCCTGCTGTGGGCCGTCATCGTGCCCTCGGCAGCCATCTGGGCCGTAGCCTCGATAGAGTTTCATGTATGGGCGGCGCCCCTGGAGGCAGCCGCCAAGGCCCGGATGGAAGCGCGCGACAAGCAGGTGCGCGACAGCATCTACATGGCGTATGCCGACACGGCCACCACACAGAACCCGGACAGCATACGCATCGGGGTCAACAAGATTATCAAGCGCATGGCCATCGAGAAGTACCGGCGCAACCACGCCAACCCACGCATAGGCGACCCTATGTCCAAGAAGGGGTTCCTGGCATGGACCGATGCCAGCACAGACCGCTGGCGCAGTATCGTGGAGAACCTGATGGGCGAGTCTATCCAGCTACACAGGTCGCACCTGCTCGAGGACATACTCAAGGACAACCGCCCCATGATAGTGTACTACGAGCAAGACTACCACTACTGGATAGAGGCTCTCGTGGCAGCGCTCTTCGCGGCCGGCATCTGGTGCGGGCGGCGCAGCCGGTTCTTCTGGATGGCCCTGTCGTGGTGGGCGGCCGACATGGCCATACACGTGGTACTGGGTTTCGGACTCAACGAGGTCTATATCATGACCGCGCAGTGGGCCTTCATCATCCCGCTGTCCATGGCTTATCTGCTACGGGCCACCCACGGACGGACGGGCCTGGCCGTGAGGGGCGTCATAGCCGCGCTGGCAGCCTACCTCGTCCTGTATAACGGCAGCCTCATCGTGGGCTACCTTATCTGACACTATCCCAAATACTGAGAACATGACTATGACCGAGCAAGACAAGTGTATGGCCGGGCTGATGTACAACTGCCACGACGCCATCTTCATAGAGCGCAAGGCGAGGGCCACCGAGTGGATGCAACGCTACAACGCACTGCCCTATAACGACCGCGCCCAGCGCTACCGCATGCTCTGCGAGCAGCTGGGTGGCGTGGGCGACAACGTATCAGTGGCCGACGGCATCATCATTGGCTTCGGCGACAATATCTATATAGGTAACAACGTGAGCATCAACTACCGCTGCATCCTCAACGACTGCAACACCATCCGCATAGGCAACGACGTGCTTATAGCACCTGGCGTGCAGATCAATACGGCCTCGCACCCCGTCAGGCTGACCGAGCGGCTCACCCCGGGATGGCAGCCAGGGTCGGCCGAGTACCGGTGGCGCACCTACGCACGGCCCATCACCATAGGCGATGGCTGCTGGATAGGGGCCAACGCCACCATCCTGGGCGGTGTAACCATAGGCAGCGGAGCCGTGGTGGCAGCGGGGGCTGTGGTCACGGCCGATGTGGCACCCCACACCCTCGTGGGAGGGGTGCCGGCCCACATCATCCGCGACGGGATATAAGCGGCGTTAGCCGAAGGTGTCATCGTCGTTTAGCCATCACCCCCTGGGGGCTTGGGGGCCACCTTCTTTTTTTTCCTAATACTTGAACGAACTGCCACCGAGGAACTCGCGGAGCAGACTGGTGGGCGGCAGCTGCTTGTAGGATATGGGGTGGAAGTACTTGAGAAACTTGAGCAGCCTGTAAGCCTCGGCGTGCTCCTCACAGTTCTCGGGCACCAGTTCCAAGAGGGGCTCGGCCTGGTGCTTGATGACAGCCAGCTCGTAGAGCATGGCACTGTTGAACATGGCATCGGCATTTTCCTGGTAGGGGAATATCCACTTCTCCTCACCGGCGCGCACGCTGGGCCACCGCCGTATGGTTTCCTGGGCACTACAGCCGCGATACTTGTAGTCGCGTATGATGCGGCGCAGCAGCCGGTTGTCGGTAGTGGGTATATAGTTGTGCTCGTCCAGCAGGATGGTGGTGAGCGCCGATGCGTAGACACGGAATTTCTGCGCCTCGGGTATCTGGGCGGTCAGCTCGGGGTTCAGCGCGTGTATGCCCTCGACCACCAGGATGTCCTGGGGCTTCATGCGGAGCTTCTTGCCGCTCTTCTCGCTCTTGCCGGTCTGGAAGTTGTACTTGGGAAGCTCCACCTCGCCGCCACCGAACAGCGTGGCAAACTGCTCGTTGATCAGCGGGATGTTCAGCGCATAGATATTCTCATAGTCGTAGTCGCCCGTGGCGTCGCGAGGTGTCAGCTCGCGGTCCACGAAGTAGTCGTCGAGCGAAATCTGCAACGGCTTGAGTCCATTGGCCAGCAGCTGTATGCTCAGGCGCTTGCAGGTGGTGGTCTTGCCCGACGACGACGGGCCCGCCAGCAGCACCAGCTTGACCTCGGGCCTTGCGGCTATCTCGTCGGCTATGCGGGCTATCTTCTTCTCCTGCAGGGCCTCGTTAATGTTGATGATGTCGGTAGCAAAGCCCTTGTCTACCGCCTCGTTCAGGTCGCCCACGGTCTTCAGGCCCATGATGTCCTGCCAGTGGTGGTGCTCCTGGAATATCTCGAACATCTTGCGCTGGTCGGGCATGTCGCACAGCACGGCCGGGTTCTCTGGCGAGGGCACCCGGAGCAGCATGCCTCCGTTAAAGGGTACCAGCCCGAAGAGGTGTATGTCGGCCGTGTTGGTCATAAGCGCTCCGTAGAAGTAGTCTACGAAGTCCTCTATCTGGTAGTACACCGTGTACAGGCTGCCCAGCCCGTTGAGCAGCTTGACCTTGGACGTGTCGCCCTTGGCGGCAAACAGTCTGACAGCCTCCTCGGTCGGCACCATGTGGCGCTTGATGGGTATGCGCGCCGCGATAATCTCCTCCATCCGGCGGCGCACCCGCTCGGTGTCGGCCGCCGTCACCTGGCGCCCTATGCGCATATCTACGAAGTAGCCCTTGGACACCGAGATGTCTATGCGTACCTCGGCCTGTGGGAAGAGGTCGTTGATGGCCTTGCAGCATACAAAGAACAAGGTACGCGTGTACGTACGCGAGCCCGAGCCCGTGTCTATGCCCATAAACTCTATGTCCTTGTCATTATAGAGTCTGTAGTGCATGCCCTCGACCCTGTTGTTGACCTTGGCGCATGCCGGGGCGTAGGCCATTTTGACGTCTGCGACAGAAAAAACTTCAGAAAGTGTGCTGCCAACAGCTACTTTTAAAGTTTTTTTATTATTTTTGCAACGTAATTGTAACAATTGTTTCGTCATTGGATAGATTCATTTGATTTACAAGGGCTAAGTTAGCAATAATTATCGACTTCTTACAAACATTTGATATAAAAAAACATGTCGATTTGGATCATTTTTAAACTTATCGGTTCTCTGGCACTCTTGATGTACGGAATGAAATCGATGAGCGACAGTCTGCAGAAGATGGCAGGCCCTCAGTTGCGCCATATCCTTGGCGCCATGACCACCAACCGCCTCATGGGCATCCTCACGGGTACTTTCATTACCGCCGCGGTTCAGTCCTCAACCGCCACGACCGTTATGACAGTCTCGTTTGTCAACGCCGGACTGCTCTCCCTGGCACAGGCCATCTCGGTCATTATGGGAGCCAATATCGGCACCACCCTTACCGCCTGGATAATGAGCGCGGGGTTCTCGTTCAACATCACCGACTTTGTATGGCCGGCTTTCTTCATCGCTATCATATTGATTTACTCTAAGAAGCGGAAGATTGCCGGCGATTTTATTTTCGGCGTGTCGTTCATGTTCCTCGGCCTGGGCACCCTGAGGCAGACGGGCATCGACATGGACCTCTCGCACAACCAGGCCGTGCTCGACTTCTTCTCCAGCTTTGACCCCAACAGCCTGCTCACCACCGTTACCTTCCTGCTCATAGGCAGCCTGCTCACCATGTGTGTGCAGAGCTCGGCCGCCATCATGGCCATCACCATGATACTGTGCTCTACGGGCGTGCTGCCCATCTACCAGGGCATAGCGCTGGTGATGGGCGAGAACATAGGTACCACCGTAACCTCGAACGTGGCTGCCCTGACAGCCAACACCCAGGCGCGGCGGGCCGCGCTGGCCCACATGGTGTTCAACCTCTTCGGCGTGTGCTGGGTGCTCGTCATCTTCAGGCCCTTTGTCGACATGGTGTGCGGGTTTGTAGGCTACGACGAGACCATCGCCAAGGGCCAGCCCGGCTTCCTGGCCAATGCGGCCAAGCTGAGTTTCGTGCTGGCGGCCTTCCATACCACCTTCAACCTGGTCAACACCTTTATATTAGTATGGTTCGTGCCGGTGATAGAGAAGGTGGTGTGCCGCCTTATCAAGCCCAAGAAGAACGCCGAGGAAGACGACTTCCGCCTGCGCTTCATACAGACCGGAATAATGAAGACGCCCGAGCTGAGCGTGCTCGAGGCACAGAAGGAGATACAGAGTTACTCGGAGCGTATACAGCGCATGTTCGGCATGGTGATAACGCTGCTCAGCGAGACCGACAGCGAGAAGTTTGTCAAGCTGTTTACCCGTATTGAGAAGTACGAGGGCATATCGGACCACATGGAGGTAGAGATAGGCAACTACCTGGACAACGTGGGCGACGCGCACCTGAGCGACGAGACCAAGGCGAAGATAAGGGCCATGCTGCGAGAGATAAGCGAGATAGAGTCGATAGGCGACAGCTGCTACAACATAGCCCGCACGCTGAACAGGAAGTTCAAGAGCAAGGAGGAGTTTGTAGACTCGCAGTTCGAGCATGTACACCAGATGTTCGGGCTGGTAGACAGCGCGCTCACGCAGATGAACACCATGTTCAAGAAGCACAAGGAGAACTTTGACCCCAACACTTCGTTCAACCTGGAGAACGAGATCAACAACTACCGCAGCCAGCTCAAGACCCAGAACATCAACGACGTGAACACGCACGCCTACTCGTATGCCTGTGGCACCATGTACATGGACATTATACAGGAGTGCGAGAAGCTGGGCGACTATATAGTCAACGTGGTAGAGGCCCGCATGGGTGTGCGCCAGCACGTGGTGTAAGCGCCCACGACAACGGGGCGTGCCGGGGTGCCGCCCCACCCCTCTCTCATGGCCGAAGCCGTATCTGCCCTACCCGCCAAGGGGCGCAGATACGGCTTCGGTCTGCTATATCAAGTCGTGCTGACACCCGGGGGTGGCCCCTATGTGCCTTGCGCGATGCCGGGGCACAGGCAGCCACCCTGGGCTGGGGGCCTATACATATCGTAAATATTTTTCTGACAATGTATAAATATACATTTCTGCCGTTTCGGCCTCGGGCGAGGGCTTTTCGGCCTCCTATAGCTTGTCTGTACGCTCGCCGAGGGGTTGGCGGCGGCGAAAACGGCGATTTTCTGACCACCCGAAAACGGCCTTTTTGATGCTCGCGATGGTCATTAGAATCGTAATGACCATCGCGAGCAAAAAAATGACCATCGCGGCGACCCCGAAAACCATCCTCGT